>JAJPKG010000384.1 GCA_021323815.1 Pseudomonadota bacterium | reverse complement strand
CCTGCAACTGTGCTCGCTCTTCTTCGCTCAGAGAGATCTCCATACGCTTCTCCTCCGCTCCTCAGGAGAAGCCTACCACTTCAATCCTTTATTGTCTATCCACTTAGCTCTGCTGGGGAGGAGGCCAGGGGGTGAGGCACTAGCTGCCGTTGATTTTGGTCCACGTGCTGTTGGCATAGTGCAAGATCACGCCGCCGTCACCCACCGCCCAGCCCTCAGCAGACGAGAGCATGGCGATGGCGCGCAGGTTGGCGCTGGTGGGACTGGTAATGGGCGTCCACTGGCCGCTGAGATAATGCAAAAGCGTGCCGTTGTCACCGGCTGCCCAGGCTTCACCGGGCGCGGCGACGGCGACGGCGTTCAGCAGCGTCTTGGTGTTGCCCGGCGTGAGCGTCCAGGTGGTGCCGGTGTTCACGCTCGCATTATGCACCAACAGACCGTTGCTGCCGCAGATCCAGCCTTCGCCCTGGCTGAACGAGATGCTGGTGAGCGGGGTCGGCGCGAAGGAAATGGGACTGAGGGTCCAGGTGCCGTTTTGCAGATAGAGCAGCTTACCGCCAGCGGTGACGGCCCAGCCGGAGGTGGCTGAGATGAGCGCGACACCGGTGATATTCTCACTCGTCGGCGTGGGAGCAAGCGACCATATGCCATTATGCAACGCTGCGATGGTGCCGTCGTCGCCCACCGCCCAGCCTTCCGTTGCGGATGCGAGTGCCACCGCGTTCAAGCTGACTTTGGCCGGGCTGACAACTGTTTTCCACGCTCCCCCACTGAGTTGCGCAATGGTGCCGCCATCGCCCACCGCCCATCCTGCGCCGCCGGCAGCAAGGGCAATGCCGTTGAAGGCCGCACGTGTCGGGGCAACAGCTTGCGTCCAGGTGCCGTTTGTCAGGTGCAACAGCACGCCGTTATCTCCGGCGATCCATCCCTGGCCGTCGCTGGCGAAGCTGATGGCGCGCAATGTATCTGTGCCGGTGTAAGCCGGGCCGGTGGTGGCTTGCAGGCGTGCAAAAGGCAGCACATGACCGCGCCACAACACAGCAATGACGCCTGCGGTGATCACCAGAAAGATGACGACCGGCCAGCCGGAACCGGTGACATTGCTGCGCCCGTGATAGATGACTTTACCCCTTGATGCCGGCCCGCTTTGATTGGGTGGTGATGACATGATGATTCCTCGCCTTCCACGCACTGCAAAAAATTCCGGTCTTGCTTACCATAGCACGCGCCGTGATCGCGCGCTGTGCCCTTCGTCATAGTATAATGCAAGTGAGAGGCCGAGCCACAGGGCGCGTCAAACGTCGCGCCCATTGTTTTCGCGCTTCTTATCTTGGGGACTGACAGGGAGATGCACATGGCGATGCAACAGGCGGAACAAGGACACGTGCTCATCGGACAATCCGGCGGGCCGACGGCGGTCATCAACGCCAGCCTGGTAGGAGCGATCCACGAAGCGCAACGCCTGGACGCGGTGCAGGGGATTTATGGTGCCCTCAACGGCATCGAGGGCGCACTGCACCGGCGCATTATTGATCTGCGCCGTGAATCCGCCGCGACCATCGACGCGCTGCTGCACACGCCTTCCGCCGCGCTCGGCTCGTGCCGCTATAAACTGCAACCCGACGATCCCGCCCGCGTGGTGGATCTCTGCCGCGAGCTGAACATCCGCTATTTCCTCTACATCGGCGGCAACGACTCGGCAGATACAGCGCATCAAATCGCCCAAGCAGCAGCCGAGATGCACTATGAGCTGCGTGTTATCGGCATCCCCAAGACCATCGACAACGATCTGCCCATTACTGATCATTGCCCCGGCTATGGCAGCGCGGCACGCTTCATCGCGGCAGCAACGCAAGATTCCGCGCGCTGCACCGAGGCCATGCCCAGCCACTATCCGGTGAAGATCATTGAGGTGATGGGGCGCTATGCCGGCTGGCTTGCCGGCGCGGCGGCGCTGGGCAAGCGCACGCCCGATGACGCGCCACACCTGATCTATGTGCCGGAACGCCCCTTCGATCCGGCGCAATTTTTGAGCGCGGTGCGCGCCACCGTGCGCCGCCTGGGCTATTGCGTGGTCATTGTGGCTGAGCACCTGGCAGATGCCTCAGGCAAGCAGATTGGCGAAGACCAGGCGCAGGGCAAGGATGCGTTCGGCCACACGCTGGTGGAAGGCGTGGCGCAAACGCTGACACGCATGGTCAACAAAGAACTGGGGCTGCGCGCCCGCTTCGACAAGCCCGGCGACATGCAACGCATGTCCACCGCGCTGATCTCGCGCACCGACCGCGAGGAAGCCTATCAGGTGGGGCGCATGGCCATGCGCTATGCCGTGCGTGGGGTGACGGGCAAGATGGTGACGCTGGTGCGTGCCGCCGGCCCACGCTATGCCTGTGAAACGGGTCTTGCCGATCTCGCTGCCATCGCCAACAGCCAGAAGCTCTTGCCGCCGGCTTATCTGGACGCTGCCGGCACCGGCATGACGCCCGCCTTCCTCGAATACGCCCGCCCCCTCATCGGCGATCCGCTGCCCCAACATGCGATGTTGCGTGGGGAGTTGATTTGATTATGGGTATGATATTCTGAAAGGGGCAGCATGCCGCGCAAAATACGCGAACTTGAATCCGACCTTGCCAAAGCCGGCTTCATCCGACATGCGGGAAAAGGAAGTCACCGTCACTGGACGCATCCCAATGTGAAACTTCCTGTAACAATCTCCGGTCAGCCTGGCGATGATGCCCAACCGTATCAGGAAAAAGAAGTTCGCCGTGCTATCAAAGAATCAAAACAATCCTAGAAAGAGGCTCATGTATGGAAGGAAGGAAGCGGCATTATTCCATTCTGATTGAGTGGGAGCCGCAAGGCCAGGTATACGTGGCGCAGGTGCCGGAACTCCCTGGATGCATCTCGCACGGCTCGACATATGAAGAAGCACTTGCGCAGATTCAAGATGCGCTTGATGGCTATGTCGAAACCGCTGAACAAGAGCATATGACGTTGCCGCCGCCCAAAATATACAATCTTGACAAGATCCAGGTTTGACGACAAGATGTCAGCGGCACCTCAGGAACAGGTGCGATTGCCATCTCCCATCTACTCGTTGCGCTCCAACCAATCCTGCACGGTTGGCCCCAGCATCGTCACGCTTGTCTCTTTCATCGTCAGCGGCGGCAACGTGTTGAGGATCGTTGCGCCGTAATCCTTCGTCACCACGCGGCAATCATAGAGGATGACGGCGTTGCGCGTGTCGTCGGCCCAGGCCAGGCGGTTGAGCGCCTGACGCAGACGCAACGCGGCGTGCGGCACGGTGAACTGGTGCATGTGGTCGCTGTGGCGTTCGGCCCGCGCCGCCAGCACCGGATCTCCCAGAGCAGGCAGCGGCAGACGGGGGATGAAGATGCAGTGCGGGCGCGCGCCGTCGGATTCCCAGCCTTCCCACATGCCGCCCGCACCGAGCAGCACAATGCGATCCTGAGCGCGATAGTTCTGCCACATCTGGCGCAGCGAACCGTCGATGCCCTGGGCCAGCACCAGGATGTCGCGCTGTTCCAGCACGGGTTTGACGGCGTTATAGGTTGTGCGCAGGGCGGTGTGCGAGGCGAAAAGGACGACGGTTTGTCCGTTGAGCGCAGCGGCGACCTGCACCAGCGCATCATTCAACGACCGCTGAAAAGCCGGCATGTTCGGTTCCGGCGCGTCCGAGGGGACCAGCAGCAGCGTTTGGTCGCGGTAATCCAGCGGGGTGGCAGCGGTGAGGGCCAGGGGAGCCAGGCCCAGGCGTTCGGCCATCGTGTCGAAACGGCCTTCCACCGCCAGAGATGTGCCGGCCAGCACGACGCCGGCATTCAGGGCGCGCAATGCTGGCCCCACCAGATGCGCGGCATGTGAGGGCGCGCCTTGCAGCGAGGCGAATTCTTCCACCGGCGGCGCGGGCCGCCCGCGCGGATTGGGCCGCGGATTCGTCTGAGCGGGGCGAATCCAATAGACCATGTGATCGTGCGGCTGGTTCAGGCATTCGTGGCCCCAGCGCGCGATACGCTGCAGATCGGCTTTGCGCGCGGCGATCTCCTGTGCCAGGGCCTCATTGCCCCGCGTCTTTGCCAGCAGGCGCAGGGCATGGTTCGCGGCCTCGCAGACCGCGTTCAGCCGTTTTTCCAGCGCTTGCCAGGCATCGGCAACGGCACCCCAGCCAGGCAGGGAGCGCGCGGTGTCGTCCAGCCGCACGGCCAGGGGGGTGCCCTCGCTGTTGGTGGGGTGTTTCGCCTGCGCCTGTGCCTCAATGGGCAGGGTGGAAAGCGCCTGGAAAAAAGAGCGTTGGGCATCGCGCGCCTTCGTGACCTGACTGCCCCAATTTTGCCCCGTGTCGCCGGGAATGGCGCGGATCGCCTGGGCCAGCAACCCGCCGCCGCCCTCGCGCCGCCACAGCCAGTCCAGCACCCGCTTGAGTTGCTCGTCTTCCACGCCGAAGGCGGAACGCGCCATGATCTGCTCGTCCAGCAGGTGCGCGTCGAGGATGATGTAGCCGTCAACGGCGGGCAGTACGCTTTCCGGAGCGAAAAGAGCGGCATGGGTCGTCAGCATCATCTGCGCTTGCTCTGCCGCCTCGCGCGCCCGCCGGAGAAAGCACCAGCCGTGCTCGCGATAAGCGCAGCCCGGCATCTCGGCAGCTCCGTCTTCGGCGCGCACGGCTTCCCACGCGCCATGCTCGGTGGGACCGAGCATCACTTCATCGCGGGTGCCATCAAGGGTGCCGTGCGCCCACACTGTCAGCTTAGCAAAACCCCGCAGGGCGTCGGCATTAAAGGCCCTGGCCGTGCGCGAGGGACCGTACCAGCGATGCAGGCACAGATAGTCCTGCGGTTCCAGCAGCGTCGCCACGCGCACCT
>JAJPKG010000157.1 GCA_021323815.1 Pseudomonadota bacterium | reverse complement strand
GTGAGCTTCATCGGCCAGCGCGTCTTCAAGCCGGGCGAGGAGCACCATGAAGCGCAGCGGGAACCCGCATATGCACCTGCCGCCCACGAAAACGCGCCGCGCATGTCTGCCGCTGATCGCTTTCCTTCGCCCCAGGCGAACCTGCCGCCACCGGAAGCGAATTATGCGCCCAGTCAGTCAAGCTCTCCGCCGCAGCCGGATTACGGCGCGCGGCCCACCTATGGTCCACAGCCGGAGTATGGGCCAACGCAGCCGATGTCCTCGCCGCAGCAGGGATATGGCAACCCGCAACCGCCATCCCCCAATCCGTATCCATCGCAGCAGGGCGGCTATGGCGCGCCGGACGAGCCAGATCCGCCGGCATCGCCGGGGAGCGGGTGGCGGCAGTAAAAAGGCATCACCCCTCCTTAGTGCGCCTGAGGAGGGGATTGAAACAGAAGGTATTTCATGACCACAGAAAAATTCATGAAAACTCCATTTTGGATCATGGCGCGATAACCGTTGAGGAAGCAACTTGCGCTTGATGGCTGGACACGTGCTACAATAGCAGTCATGACGAGAAATCATCTTTAGAGGAAGCGGATGGCGAGTGTCGGCCAGCGGGCATTGCGCACACGCGCGCAGCGGGCGGGCGCGCTCATTGCAGTCGCGGCGGTGGGCTGTTTTTCGCTGGCTCCCGTTTTTGTGCTGGCGGCGAACCCGCCGTTCAGCGCGCTGGAGATCGCGTTCTGGCGGCTGGCCATCGGTGCGGTCTTCGTCGGCATGCTGGGGCTGGTGACGCGCACGCGGCTGAGGCTCACGCGACAGGAATGGGGCAAGTTTGCGCTGTATGGGCTGGCACTGGCGATTCACCTGGCGTCATATGTGGCGGCGCTCAGCTTCACGTCCATCGCGCATGTGGTGGCGCTGACCTATACGTCGCCGATCTTCATCACCATCCTGGCGGCGATCCTTTTGAAGGAGCACCCCACGCGTGGCGCGTTGGTTGGTCTGGCGATTGCCATTCTCGGCATCGCCGTGCTCAGCGGTTTCCAGATCGATCCACGCGCCTGCACGACGGGGCATGGTCCCTGCTCACCGGTGGGCGACCTGCTGGCGCTTTCCGCTGGGCTGTTCGCGGCGATCTATTCCATCGCCGGGCGCGTGGAACGCGAGCGGCATCCGCTGTTCACGTATACCTTTTACGTGTATGGACTGGCGGCGCTGTGGCTGCTGCCCGTTGCCGTGACGCTGATGGCGCGCCACGCCTATCCGCTGTCTGCCGTCGGCGCGGTCATTGGGCTTGGGATTATCCCGTTGGGGATGGGCCACACGCTCTATAATGCCGCGCTGCGCCGGGCGAACCCGACGCTCATCAACCTGATCAGCACGCAGGAGATCACCGGCGGCATCATTCTGGGGGCGATCTTCTTCCACCAGATCCCATCCGCGCTGAGCTTGATCGGTGTCGCTGTGACGCTGGCGGGGATTATGATCGTCATGCTCGCCACGCCCCCTGGCGCATTGCCTGCCGATGTGGTTGAATGACCACTGTGAGGGAAAAAGAGCATCATGAGCATCGAACAAGATTACGCGAAGGCGCTGAACCAGTTTCGCCGCGAGAAAGATGCGTATCTGCGCTCCGAACCGGACTCACCCATTCCGGTGGAAGAGCGCGCGGGGTTCGCCGGGCTGCGCTACTATCCGCCGCTGTTCGCGTTGCGGCTGGTGGCGCGGGTCGAGCCGGTGCCGGAGGGCGAGACCGTTCACATGGCGACCAGCGATGGCGCAGCGCGCCCATTCGTGAAGGCGGCGATCCTGCATTTCACCATCGACGGGCAGAACTATCAGCTCACGGGCTATCAGAGCGCGGAAGATGCCGGCGACGAGGGGGCGGCGCTCTTCATCCCGTTTCGCGACGCGCTGTCGGGCAAAGAAACCTATGGCGCGGGGCGCTATCTGGATGTGCAGCCCGAACGCGCCGAAGACGGCACGCTGATCGCCACGCTGGATTTCAACCTGGCCTATAATCCCTATTGCGCCTATAACGATCACTATAGTTGCCCCATCACGCCAGCAGAAAACACGTTGCCCATCGCCATCTATGCCGGCGAGCGGAATTATCACGCCGACTAGGCATGCCATGTGCGGCATACATGCAGCAGCCTCAGAAGCGTGTCAGGGAAATCTTGACAGAAGCATCCGGCAAAGACCTGACCGGAAATCCGGCCTGTCACTCTAGCGGATTCTTGGTGAGCCAGATATACTATAGTATGGAGTATCCCATGCGGGGTATTCCGCTCAACTACATTGATTCCGCCTCGCACACCCATCATCTGCCGGGGCGTTTCCTGAGGAATTGTATACCATGAAGCGAGTGGGGATTGTCGCTCTCACCCTGCTGGCGCTGTTCGTCGTGGGATGCAGTCGCACCAAGATCATCCCGCACGACGAGGCGCATATGAGCGGTTCATCATTCTTGCAGTCGAGCGTCACGGTGAAAGCCGGGCAGGCCGTCAAGTTCATCGATGCCAGCGATGGTGCCCCACATAAATTGGTGATCGGCACCAATGGCACCTGGACCGCGACGGATGGCGCGCCATCTCAGTTGAATAATAGCGCAGGAATGTCTATCAATCCTGGACAAACGATTGATGTGGTGTTCAGCACGCCTGGGACCTATCCCGTCACCTGCACGGTGCATCCGGCGATGCAGTTGACCGTTACGGTGACGCCATAGTCGTTTCACCAGCTCGATATACAGTGATTCTGCCACGATGGTGTGGCATGACCTAGCGAAAGGATACGAAGCAACCATGAAGAAGATAGCCGCGACCCTGCTGATGGGATCGCTTTTGGCGCTGGCGGCCTGCGGCGGAGGCAATAGCAGCAGCAAGCCGACGGTTACAATGACTGGTGATTCTTTCATCCCCCCCAGCCTGACCATCAACAAAGGGCAATCGGTCACGTTCGATAATTCGTCGGATACGACGCACCTGCTGGTGACGGGAATGAACGGGCAATATCAGCCGGAAGCCGGCGCGCCCTCAGATTTCGAGAACTCCAGCGGGCTGAAGTTCTCCCCTGGTACGAAGATGGTGGAGACGTTCAACACACCCGGCACCTACAAGATCACCTGCACGATACATCCAACCATGGAAGAGACCATTACGGTGAAGTAGCATGCCAAAGATGCGGGGGTGAAGGACGGAAAAATCCGTTGTAGCCCCCTCATCGGCTAGCCCGTTAACCTGGACCGTTACTCTGCTGACGGTGCCTCGTATGTACATGCGTGGAGGGGAATGCTCCCCCTGCGCTTCGTCTGATTCGCGCGCACTACGTGGCGCATGCGCCGCGTTGAAGATACATCGGTCCTGACCATCTTGTCGCAACAGAAACGAAACTCTTTGTTAGGGGATTTCGCCAAAGGTGGAGACAAACATGCCTACGCAGCAGATCGATCAAAAGCTGTCGCGCGCGCTCGAACTCGTTGGACCCATTGACCCTGAAATCGAGGAATCCTGGCCTACGCTCGAAGAGCGCATTCTGGCCCAGGCGCTCGAGAACGTGGAGTTGGCCGAACAACGCCTGCGCCAGGTGCAGGAATTGGTCGGCGAACGTGCCCTGGTTGAGGCTTCATAGCCTAAAACTCCTTTTCTTCTGTGAGGTGCGCGGGTGCATGAGGTCTCTCATGCACAGGACAGTCGCGCCTTTTATTGCCCTCCGCTTCCTTGCGTTTTTCGGAGCGGCGGGTGTATGATATGAATCATACATGCGTGAGAACATCATGCACTGTGGCGAACTGGCGGGAATGGCTGGCGCGGCGATTGCGCTCCTTCCCGCCGGTCTGTGCCTCAAGTCAGCTTCATTGCTCCCATAACGGAAGGCAAATGCGCGCTTTTGCCTGGGCCTGATGGATGCGATATCCATTTTCCGCTATGCGCTTCAAGGCCGGCTGCTTTTCAGCGTCAAACGCCTACTTGGGACTTTTCCTTCGACCATCAGGCACAGCACGGTTTTTTTGAGGGGTTTATGAGCGGGCTGATGTACTTGCGGCGTTATATCCAGCGGCACGTGGGGGGGATGCTGGGTGGCTTCGTGCTCATCCTGGTGGCGAACCTGCTGGCGCTGACGTTGCCTTATGTTACGGGCCTGGCGGTCAACGACATTCAGGCGCACGGCAACATCAACAACACCTGGCGCTACGCGCTGGTCCTGGTTGGGCTGGCGCTGCTGACGGGCTGCGCGCAGTTGGGCGCGCGCTATGTCATCAACGCCATCTCGCGCGAGATCGAATACGAACTGCGCAACGACCTCTTCGCGCACTATCAACGGCTGGAACTGGGCTACTATCAAGAGCGTCGGCTGGGCGATCTGGTGGCGCGGGCCATCAACGATCTCACCGCGATCCGCCTGTTGTTGGGGCCGGGCATCAACAATGCGCTGAATACGCCGGCGGCGCTCAGCGCGACGCTAGTGGTGATGTTTCAGATCGACCGCCAGTTGATGCTGTATACCACCGTCATGCTGCCGCTGATGACCGTCACCTTTCTTATTCTGGATAAGCGCATCAGCTCAAGTTTCAAGCGCGTGCAGGATCAATTCGGCACCGTTTCGGCGCAGGCGCAGGAAAATTTTTCGGGCATCCGCGTGGTGAAAGCCTATACGCAAGAAGACGCCGAACTGCGCGCCTTCAACGACGTGAACCGCGAATATATGAAGCGCAGCCTGGTCTATGCGCGCTTCTATTCTGTGCTGTGGCCGGCGATGTTTTTTATCTCCGGCGTGGCGGCGGCGGTGCTGCTGTGGCGCGGCGGCATCGATGTGATCAACGGGCGCATTCAGTTGGGTCAGTTGGTGCAGTTCAACATCTATCTGGTGCAGTTGACCTGGCCGATGATCGCGCTGGGCTGGGTGGTGAATCTTTTCCAGCAGGGCCAGGCGTCGTTGGTGCGCGTGCGCGAGGTGCTGGAATATGATCCACCCATCAAGGACGGGCCACAGACGAATCCCGCTGCCCGCGTGACGCAAGGAGCCGTCGAACTGCGCGGCGTGACGTTGCGCTATCACAACAGCGAGCATGCCGCGCTCAGTGATATCACCGTCAGCATCCCTGCCGGGGGATCGCTGGGCATCGTCGGCGCGACGGGGTCGGGGAAATCCAGCCTGGTGAACCTGATCACGCGCACGTTTGAGGCGACAGCAGGCGAGATCCTCATCGACGGCCAGCCGATCCGCAGCATTCCGCTGCATGAACTGCATGCTGCCATCGGCTACGTGCCGCAGGAGTCGTTCCTGTTTTCCACGTCCATCGCCGACAACATCGCCTATGGCAAGGCTGACGCGACCGACGATGAACTGAATCGGGCGGCGGAGATCGCGCAATTGTCCAAAGACGTGGCGGACTTCCCCAATGGGATCTTTACCGTCGTGGGCGAGCGCGGGGTGTCGCTTTCCGGTGGGCAGAAGCAGCGCACCAGCATCGCCCGCGCGGTGGCCAAAGAGCCGCGCATCTTGATTCTGGATGATGCCCTTTCTAGCGTGGACACCAACACCGAGGCCGAGATCCTGCGCCGCCTGCGCGACTTTATGCGCGAGCGCACGTCCATCGTCATCGCGCATCGCATCTCGACGGTGAAGGATCTCGACCACATCATCGTGCTGGAAGATGGGCGCATCGTGGAACAGGGCACGCACGACGAGTTGTTGCGCCTGGGGGGACGCTATCACGCCATGTATCGCCGCCAACTGCTGGGCGAGGAACTGGTGCTGGACGGCGACGACACCCCCGCGCCGACATTCGAGGGCGAGCAGGTTCGTCAGGGGTAAAGGACGAGACGCGAAGAGCGCGAAGGGTAAGAAGAAACGCGAAGGTCTTGGGAAAAGGGGGGCCGAGGTGGCAACGTTGTCGAGACCGGACCAGGGCAACCACAAGGGATCGCCCCTGCACACTGGGTTTGCCCTTGGGCCTGGAAAGGTAGGGGGCCGTGACCGTGCGGTACTTTCTCACAGAGATGCCATTCGATGACCCTTCGCGCCACCTCGCCTTTTTCGCGTCCTTCGCGTCTCGTCCCTGTTTTGAATCGTGATCTCTTTCACCGACTGGTAGGATAACTCATGGCAGCACCGGCTTCGTTTTTTCAAGATGATGAGATTTTAGGCAAAGCATATGACGCACGCATCGCGCGGCGGCTGTGGACGTTTGTGCGCCCGAATGGATGGCTGCTGGTCATTGCGCTGGCGGCGCTGTTGCTGATTTCCGCCACCGATCTGCTGGGGCCGGCGATCACGGCGTATGCCATCAACACCTACATTGTGCCGCTGGGGGCGGCGAACCAGGCGCAGAGCATCGCGCAACGCGAAAACGGCGTGCTGCTGCTATCGCTGGCGTTCATGGGTGCGCTGCTCTTGGGCTT
>JAJPKG010000046.1 GCA_021323815.1 Pseudomonadota bacterium | reverse complement strand
GGGGATTCGTGATCATGGATTCGAGCATCTGGGTGGCGGTGATGATCGGCAGGCGCATGCGGTTCGCCGCCGCGATGATGCGCTTTTGCAAGCCGGGGACCTGTTCCAACGGCAGTTCCACCCCCAGGTCGCCACGCGCCACCATCACCCCATCTGATGCTGCCAGCACTTCGTCCAGCCGCTCAATGGCTTCGGGTTTTTCCAGTTTGGCGATGATGGGGATCGGCGTCGCGCCCGCGCCCTGCGCCGAGGTGATGGCTGTGCGCGCATCCGTGAGATCTTCGGGGCGACGAATGAAGCTGAGTGCGATATAATCCACGCCCTGCGCCACGCCGAACAGCAGATCGTCGCGATCCTTTTCGGTGAGGGCCGGCGCGCTGACGGCCACACCGGGCAGGTTGATGCCCTGATGTTCGGCCAGTTCGCCGCCGTGTATCACCTGGCACGTCACCTCCGGCGGCGCAACGTCACGCACGCGCAATTCGATCAAGCCGTCGGAAAGCAAGATGCGGTCGTCCGGCTTCACGTCGCCGGGCAAATCGTGATATGTCGTGCTGACGCCCTGCTCGGTGCCGACAATGGGCCGCGTGGTGATGGTGAAGGTCGCGCCGTCACGCAGCGTCACCGGCTGGTGATTCGCCAGTTCTCCGGTGCGGATCTTCGGCCCCTGGAGATCTTGTAAGATGGCGATGGGCCGTCCCAGCGCGTCGCTCGCCTCGCGCAGATCGGCGATGACGCGGGCATGGTCGTCGTGCGTGCCATGCGAAAAATTCAGCCGCGCCACGTCCATGCCCGCCTCGATCAACCGGCGCAGGGTTTCCGGCGCGCGGCTGGCCGGGCCGATGGTGCAGACGATCTTGGTGCGGCGGCTATGCGACATACGGGCGATCTCCTCATTCTTCCAGCGGCTGTTGCACTTCGATGGGCATGCGGATGACCGGGCGGCTGGGCTGGCGCGAGCGCCGCAGGGTCGGCGTCTGAGACGAATCGCCGGCTTGTTCTTGTTGTTCCACGGCTTTTTCAGTGATCTTGCGCGTGGGGATCTTGCTGATGATCATCATGGGGCTGGGCGCGCCGCTGGCGAACGGTGCAAGGATCGGTCGCAGGCGCGGATTGGTCTGCGCCAGCAGATCGACATCCAGATGTTCGATGGGTTTGGCAACAGCGAGACTGATCACCAGCACGATGGTGAAGAGGATGACAGAGATCGCCAGATCGAGCAGCGCGGAGATGCTGTGGCTGGAACCGATCTGGGCCGGCAGCAAGGCGCGCGGGTGAAAGAACGCCGCCAGCAGCACCGGCGGGATGAGCGCCAGCAGCACGCGCATGCTGAAGCGGATGGGATATTTTGCGCGCAGGTTGCGCCAGGTGAGGGCGAGTTGCGCCAGCACCGCGCCCAGTTGCCCCGCGCCAATGGCGATCAGCGCGCCGTCCGCGCCGCCCCACATGCCGGGCTGGGGGATGAGGATGAAGCCGAGGATAACCGTCAGCGCCAGCCCGACCCATTGGCACAGCAGCGCCAGCCGCTGCCGCCCCAGCACATAGAGCGCGGCCTGGTGCGCGTTGCCGCCTGCCAGCAGATAGACAATGTTGAAGATCAGGAAGACGCGCATCAGCGTGCCCGCCGGCTCATACGTCGCGCCATACAGCACGGCGATGATCTGCGGCGCATAGATGAAGGTGAAGGCCAGCAGCGGCACCGAAAGCAAGATATGCACTTTGCTGACCGCGCGCCAGGCGACCGCCAGCGACGGGCGGTCGTTGCCGGCATATGCCGCCGACATGGCGGCCAGTCCGACGCCGCCCAGGCCGGCGATCAACAGGTACGCGGCGGCGTGGGTCAACTGAAAAGCCAGATTGAAATAGCCGATGACCGCTGAGGTGATCAGGAAATATTGGAAGAGCGAGATGATCACCTGTTTCAGCAGCGCGCCGTTCACCAGATTGATGAGCCATGCCGAGCCGCCGAGTTGCAACACCGGACCAAACGGTTGCGCGTCGCCGCGCCCGACCTTATAGCCCCACCAGGGCGCGAGCAGCATGAAGTAGACCAGCGCGGTCAGCCATGCCGCCAGCGCCAGCCCCCACAGCACGCCGGCCACGCCGTAACCGAGCTTGATGGCGGCGAAGACAGCGGCAAGGTTCGCCACCTGCCCCAGGCTGCCGACAACGAAGGTCAGCCGCGTGCGCAACAGGGCGACGAAGATCCCCTGAATCTGGTTCATCAGGCCGGTGCCAAAGACATATGCCGCGACGGCGGGGGCCAGGGAATCCAAACCGGGCACGCGGTCAGCACCCGCCAGCTCGCTTGCCAGGAAGCCGGACCAATGCATCTGCCTTATGAGAGGTGCCAGCGCCGGCAAGCCCCAGAAGATGCCCGCGCAGCTCAGCGCCAGGCACAGAGCGCGCGCCGCCAGCAAGCGCCGAATGACCGCTGCCGCCGCCGCGCGACCATGTTCGGCCAGAGCGCGCGGCACGAAGACGCTGCCGGCGTCTTCCAGCCCGAACGCCGCCACATAGACCGCCGTGTTATAGACCGTGAGCGCCGCCGCCAGCACGCCATAGACCGCCGGGGTCTTGCCCACTTTGGTCGCCAGGACGGTGAACAGGAACGATGCCAGGAACAGCCACAAGGATGCGAGCTGGTTCCACACATAGCCCATCGGCGCGCGACGGATCAGATCTTCCGCCTCGGCGCTGCGCGGGCGCGACGGCATCCCCGTTTCTGCCAGTTGTGATGCCTTGAGAGAAGAGGCCGGCTTCGTCATGATCGCTCCTGTGATGCAACCGCTGGCCGCTTGCGGTTTATAGGATATCTCTAACTATATCGGCAGGGAACAGTCCTGTCAAACATCCGTATGCCATTCGTCTCATGCTGAGGGCAGATTGGTGATTTGCCAGTCCGTCCCCGTCTTCGCCAGTTGCATCTGCACGGCTGAGCCGCCGCTCGCGCCATGCTGGCGCTGCACCTGCGCCGTCACCGTCGCGCTGGTGTCATCTTTGGCAAGATCCAGCCGGGTGATGACGCACGAGGTGACGGGGCCTTGCGTCTGGTCGGCGTATTGTTGCAGCTTCACATAGCGATCTTGCGCCAATTGCGCCGTGATGGTATCCGAAAGCAGATGATACGCGCCGGCATAGTCTTGCGCGGTCAGGTCATTGCAGAAGCTCTGCGCGACGGCGAAGGGCATGATGGCCGGGTCCGGCAAGACGGCGATGCGCGAGCCGGCCAGATGCAGCGTCGCCACAATGGTGATGCCGCTCCGGCGCTGTTCCGTCACCTGCGCCTGGGTGCCGTTGCCCTGCATGCTGATGGTCAGCAGTGATGCGCTGCACTGCGTCACCTTGCCTGCCTGCTGATCCGCCAGTTGCTCGGCACCCACAAAATTCGCCTGGCTCACCGCCGCCTGCACGTTGCTCGACAACCGTTGATAGATGGCGGCATAGCGCTGATGGGTGAGATCGTCGCAATAGCCGGCGGCGGTTTGATAGGGACCGATGGCCGGGATGAAATGCCACGCGGCTAACCCCAGCGCAATCAGGCAGATGCCACCGAACACCAGCCAGGCGACACGGCGCGCATGCGTGACGGGCGGTGAAGCGATCCCTGAAGCGGTCATATCGGGCGATCCTCATCGGCGATTTTCCATGAGCCGTCGGGCTGCACCTGCATTGTCAGCTTAATGACATACGATCCGCTCTTGGCACGCGTCACCTTTTCCTGAATGAACGCCTGTTTCGCGTTGTTCGTGTCGCGATCATAGCGCACTTCGTGATAGCTTGTCACCACGCCATTCAGCTTGTCTTGCGCCTTCGCGAATTCGATGAATGCCGCCTGGGTCAAGATCGCCTGCTGCGACTCGGCCAGCAAGCCATAGGCATCGACGTAATCTTGCTGCTTGATATCAGCATAGAAATTCGCCACCTGCTGCTCCGCAGGGTTGGGCGGTGCCGGCTGGGGCGCGGAGATCTTGACGATGGCAACCGCCACAATGACGAATAAGACCACGCCCGCGAGGGCCGCCAAAATATAGCGGCTCCGTCCGCCGCTGAAGAATGTTGACATGAGCAACCTTTCCAAAGAAATATTCATCAGACCACGCGCTCTAGCCATCACGTTGCCGCGTTGGCCAGAGCGCGCGTGATGGCCGCTTGCAACGCCTCGGCACTCACCGGCTTCACCAGATAGTCCACCGCACCCAGGCGCAGGGCGTGCTCGCGATATTTCGCGGTTGAGCGCGAGGTGAGCATGATGGCGCGCACGTCATGGAACGGTTCATGCGCGTGCAGCACTTCCAGCAACTCATAGCCGTTCATCTCCGGCATCTCCACGTCCAGAATCATGACAAGCGGCGGGGATTTGGTGATGCGCGTGATGGCTTCGATGCCGTCGCGCGCCGTTTCAACCGGATAGCCCAGCTCATGCAACATGCCTGCCAGGCCGTGCCGGATGGAAGGGGAATCGTCCACCACCAGAACGTAATTGCCCGGTTCCGCCGGGCGCTGCGGCGCGGGAGCAAGCACGGGAGCGCGTCTGCCGAAACGTTTGGACGCCAGCGCGCTGGCGATGAGATCCGGCAGATCGAGGATCAGCACCACCTCGCCTTGCGAGGTGATGGCCGCGCCTCGCACACTGCGCCGCCGCAGATGGCGCGGCACCGGGCGGATGATCAGGTCGCGCTCATCGCCGATCTCATCCACGATGACGGCATATTCCTGGCGGTCGCGCATGACCACCAGCGCGTTGACGCCATGCGCCGGGATCTCGTCGTGACCGAGCAGATCGGCCAGGGTAATGACCGGCAGTTCCGCTGTGCCGCCGATGAGATCGCTCACCCGCGCCCGCGCCTCGCCCTGCATGGTGGTGAAGATATCACCGGGCGTGAGGGTGGTGAAGCGGCGAATGTCGCGCAGCGGTACCGCATAGCTGCCTGGCCCGGCGCGCACGATGATCGCCCGCGCGGTGGAAAGCGACGGCGGCAGGCGGAATGTGAAGGTTGTTCCTGCGCCGGGTGTGCTGGTGAAACTGACCGTGCCATGCAGCCCTTCCACCACGCTGCGCACCGTCGGCAAGCCCATCCCGCGCCCGGCGGTGTGGCGAATCTCGACGGCGGTGGAAACATCCGGCTGGAACATGAGGTCAAAGGCATCTTCTTCCGTCAATTCGCGGGCGCGTTCCGGCGTCAGCAGCGGTCCGGTGGGCGTCTGCACCATCATGGCGGAAGCGATCAATTGTTGGGGGTTGATCCCCCGGCCATCATCGCTGATGGTGATGATGACGCCGTCACCGTCGTTGGCAGCGCGAAAACGGACATGCCCCGTTGCCGTCTTGCCCATCTCGCGGCGCTCTGCCGGCGTCTCGATGCCATGCACCACTGCGTTGCGCACCACCTGAGAGAGCGGATCGAAGATGGCACTGGAGATGTCGGCATCCAGCATGATGTCGGCGCTTTCCACGATGAACTCCACCGCTTTGCCCTCTTCGTGGGCGACGGAGGGCACCAGCAACTTGAGGCGCGCGACAATATCAGTGATGGGCGCGAGGCGCAGGTTCAAGATGTCGCGCTGCACTGTTTCGGTCAAGAAGTCATGATATTCCTGCTGGCGCTGGGTCTGGTTCAGCGCGGTTTGCAGGCGCAGGTGCATGGCGCGCAGATCGCTGATGGCTTCGCCAATCATCGCCATCAGCACATCGAATTCCGAGAACACATCCAGCTCAGGCTGGTCTGAGGCCGGCTGCTGGCGATGCTGTTCCATCCATTGCGCCAGCAGCGGCGGCACGGGCGTGCGGCGATGGGCCACGTTCTGGGGCTGCGGCTCCGCCGGTCCGCGCATCCCTTTCGTGATGGCATCGATGCGCTCAGCACGCAAGCGGTCATGCAAATTCGTGAGGCGCGCCAGCACGCGGGCGATCTCTTGCTCGCTGACGGCGGCGTTCTCGCGCAGCCGGCCCAACTCGATCAAATTGATCTGCATCGTTCCCAGCAGCGACATCAGTTGATCCAGCCGCCGCGCTTCAATGCGTATGGTGCCGCGTGGCGAGACCACCGACATAGCAGGATTCGTCGGCGTCAGGGGCACATCGGCCACCGGCGGGGGAGCGGCAGCCGCATCAGAGGCCGCAGCCTCAGCGGCCAGGATGATCTGGGCGTAGCCTTCGTGCAACTCCGCCAGCGGGCCGGTGTTGCTGTCGTCGCCGCGCGTCACCAGCAGTTGCGCGCGCAGGATTTCCAGGATGTCGCAGGCGCGGATGAGCCAGCGCAGCACATCAGGCGTCAGCGCGGCCTGCCCCTGGCGCAACGCGATGAGCATCGTTTCCACCATGTCGCTGATGGCCCCGAACGTGGAAAGATCTACGAAGTAGGCCGCGCCCTTGATCTTATGGGCGAGCATACTCATCTGTGTCAGGGTTTGGACGCTCGGCGTTTCATCCGCGATCTCGGCCAGCAGGGCGCGCAGCCGGGCCAGATCATCGGAGACCTCATCCAGAAACAGCGCCAGGTGGTCTTCAGAGACGACGGGCGGCGTAGATTGCAGGAAGGTGACATCAGAGCGCGCCATGCGGCTCTGCAAGAATTCGTCGATGATGCCCTGGATCTCTTCGGAATAGTGCTCGTCGCTGATGCCGGGCAGCGAAACGCCGGACCGGGAGATCACCCCTGAGATGGCCGCTTCAGCCGTCGGGGAAAGTTCTTCCAGCGGGGCTGTCGTTGCGTCCATCGGTTCCGGCTGTGGCGCAGCGCCATCAGCAGCCGTGACGGGGACTTCCTGCGTTGCGGCACCTTCATTCCGCGCAAGTTGGTCTGGCGCGGGCGCAATCGCAGCGGTCGGCGCAGCCGGGTGCGCCTCATCAGCAATGGTTGCCGTCGCTTCAGTCGGCTCAGCTTCCGCTGGAATGGCCGGCTCTTGCTCACCCTCAGCCGGCGGGGCGGCAGGATGGGTGATTTCACGGAAGATCGCGGCAATGCGCTCGGCTTCAGCCATCTCACCCGCGTCGGGTGGCAAGAAGCGGGCGGCGGTGCTCATGCGCGCCAGCCGCGTTTCCAGATGCACCGTCAGATAGGTCAGCGGGACGGAGATGCGCCGCGCGGCAGAATCGGTGTCGGCAAGGAGATGTTGCGCCGCCTCGTTAAGAGCCTCGCCCAGCAGCGCCACATCCGGCAATTCCACTGTCGTGCCCAGACCGGCCAACGTGTGGCCCGTCTGCCTCAGCACAGTGAGGGCGTCTTCGCGGGTGGTGCCGAAGCGCGTGGGTGAGGCCAACACCTGCACCTGCTCGCGCAAGGCAGCGATGTAGCCGCGCATCTCGCCCTGAAACAAGGGAAAATACTGTGAATCAGCCATCCGCGGCATCCTCTCCATCCAGCGCTCGCAGGCAATCGGCGGCAATGCGCCCAACATCCAGAAATCCTTCCGTGCCGAGCGCCTGAGGGTTGGCCTCGCCTTGCGGCACATAACGCGCCAGCAGGTAAGGCGTCGCCGGCACTTCTTCCGATGCCGGCTCGACGAACTGCACGTCGGTGGCAGGGACGGTTGTTGCCAGGCTCAGATGCGTAACAAACAGGCCCAGCAACGCATCGCCCTCGGCGATCACCAGAATGCCGTGATCGCGCTGGCGGCGCTGAGTGAGGCTGGGTCTTTCGCCCAGAAACTGCGCAGTGTCGATCAACGTGGCGAACTCGGCTTCAATGCGAAACACGCCCGCCGCCCATGCGGGGGATTCCGGCACGGGAACCGGCGTTCCCTCAAGCTGCGGCACCACGCGCCGGATGTCGGCCAGCCGCGCGCCCCAGCGCTGCTCGCCACAAGTGAAAAAGACGCACGCGATCTCATCGGCATCCGGCAGCACCATTTCGTGCTGCTTCTGTTCCACCAGCGCCAGATACTCATCCGCGGAAAGCGATGGATCGGCATGCGCCGTCGCCATCGCCAGACTGGCCAGCGTCAGCCGCAATTCGTCATCCGTTGGCTGCCGCATGCCGTTTGGCTGCGCTCGCGCGTTCGTGTCGCTTTCCATTGGTGTTTCCTTTCGCCCCACCCCCGGCCCCTCCCCAGCAAAGCAGGGAAGGCGAGATCATGTGGCCGCGCGATCTCACGAGATCGTCGCTGCAAACTCACCCAACGATCTCCCCCTCCCTATCCGCGGGGTGGGGTGAGGGACCGTGCCCCTATGGCGTCAGTGGTGCCAGGCGCGCGGCTTCACTCAGCAGCACATCCGGGCGAAACGGCTTTTTTAGATAGGCCGCCGCGCCCAGCGTGCGGCCATAATATTCTTCCGGCATGCTCACGCGCTGGGTCAGCATCACCACCGGCGTCGCTTTCGTGCGCTCATCGCGCTGAAAGGCGCGAAACAGGTCATAGCCGTTGATGTCCGGCAGGATGAGATCCAACACGATGAGGTCGATGGGCGCGACGTTGAGTTGCGCCTGCGCGCTCGCGCCATCCGCCGCCGGGAAGACGTGATAGCCCGCGTTGCGCAAGCAATCGCTCACCAACGCCAGTTCGGTCGGGGAATCTTCCACCACCAAAACGTTGCGTGCCATGCTCATGACTCCTGCGTGGCAGATGGGCCGTCGTCGAGCAGGCTATGCACGACGCGCAGCACCTCGCCTGGTTTGAACGGCTTCGTGATGTATTCCTTCGCGCCGGCAATGCGCCCGCGAAACTTGTCGAACATGCCGTCATTGCCTGAGACCATCACCACGATCACATGTTCCAGGTCGCGGTTCTGGTGAAAGAGTTTGGCAACACTATAGCCGTCCATATACGGCAGCTCGATATCCAGCAGCACCAGATCCGGCGGCGGGACCAAGCCGGTGCTGAGCGCCTTCATGGCTTCGGGGCCGTGACTGAATGCATCAACGATGTATCCGTCGCGAAGCAAGATGCCCTTAATAATCTCGCGCACCACCGCTGAATCATCAATGACCATGATGCGGCGAGCAACTTGACGTGCCGGCATAGAAGCGTTCTTTATCCTTTCCTGCTGAGCGAAGCTGACCGGCGGAAATGCCGGGCATTTCCCCTGCGGCCCACCACGCGAACCAACGTGACCCAGCGCCCTTCAATGCCCTGTTACAGGGGTTTCAGTGACGTGGCGAAATCATCGAACAGCGCTTTCCACGCGGCGACATACAATTCGCGGTCGCGTGGGTCGTCCACGCGCATATTGATGGCGGAGAAGACGGAGCGCAAGGCCTTGATGAGGATCTCATACGCGCTGCGCAGTTCGTCATCTATGCCGGTCCGGCGCGCGTTGGACATCATGCGTTGCAGCGCGTGGGTGAGATCATCGACATTGATGTGGTTGCGCTCCACGCGCAAGCGATAGCCGCCGATGACGGCGCAATTTTCGCGCTGCAACAGATTGGTGAGCGAATCGGGCGCGAGCGCCATGCCTTTGCGTCCCCATTCTTCGGCCAGCGCGTCAACCGTCCAGTTAATGAAGAGCGCCAGGGCGCTGAGTTGATCGATCAAGGTGCGGCGCTTGCGCCATTCCTGCTCGATGCGGCTGAGCAGACCGAAGATATCGACCTCTTGCGCGCTGTTATAGCGTGCCACAGCGGGCAGGCCGATGGAATGGTCGCCGATGGAAGCATAGAGCAGGCCATCGCGCACCAGCGGGGCCAGCATGCGCGCCATCTCCATCTCAGGCTGGCCCAGGGCGGTGGCGATGCGCCGGGGCGTCTGGAAGGCGTTCACGCGCGTGATGACGCGCCACACCGCCGCTGGAAACAGAAGCGGATAGTTCGGCGGCGGTTCCAGCCCCATGCGCAACTGCGTATGCATGCCGTCGGGCAGCCATTGCAGCAGATCGTTCCACTCATATTGATAGCGCACAATCTCCAGTGCCACCTTGTCCATTTCGATGCGCTGGCTGGAAGCGCGCGGTGGGGGCTTTTCCTCATTGACGAAGTGATAGATGCCGTCGGCCCACAGCGACATCTCGCGCACGCTCCACAGCAATTGAAAGCGCAATGCTTCTTCCAGTTGGGCGGGAACAATGATGCCGCGTTCGACCAATTGCTGGCCCATCAGGTCCCCAAAGGGATCGGTCACATTCCGGTTGAATTGAGCTTCCAGTTCGGCGGCAGAGATGAGGCCGAGTTGCTGCAACACCGCACCCAGCGTCAGCGCCTGGCTGTCATATTCCCGACACCAGGTCAGCGCGCCCTCGACGAAATAGATGATGCCCTGTCGTCCATCGGCGCGGGTCAGATGCAGCGCGCCGGTGCTGCCCCCGATGCCCATCGCCTGCACCAGTTCCACCAGTTGAAAATCGCGCAGTTGCCCGCTAAACGAAGTAGAGACTCTTGGATCTGCCACGTCACGCGCCTCGGTTCTCGCACACACTGAACGCGGCTGCGCAAAGCAACCGCGATCATTTTTCCCGCTCGCGTCGCATTATATCGCTCTTGGGGCGGCCATACAAGAGGATGCTGGTTCGCGCACACAGCAAATGGCCGGCTGACATGCGTGATGCCGACCGGCCATCTCAGGCGAGACGCGTTACAGCCTATTTCAGGAACTTCAACGAGGTGAGCATCGGCTGGAAGTAGGTTGTCCCAACCGAATCTGCTGTGCTGGCGGGAGCCAACACAAGCACCAAGAACGTCTTGCCATGATGTGATAACCCGAACTGCGCACCATCATAGGGGGTGCCGTTTTTGGTAAATGTGACGTCATCCTCGGTCCAGGTGTTCGCGCCGATGGTGACATTGCCTTTGGGCGTGATTTTGATGTTCTTCCCGCCAAAAGCCGGCAAAAAGCCCTGCAAGAAGGAAGGATACTGCGAAGCCGGAATGCCGAGGTTCAACGGCACGGTGATGAAGTAGTCTTGCGTATCAGGCGAAATCAACAGATCTCCATTCACCACCGGTGCCGTATTGAGCGGCGTGCTCGACCAACTGCCGGGGTACTGGAACGTGTAGACACCATCGCTGCTGGTGAACGTTGAGTCTAAGACCGGGGTAGGAGTCGGGGACGGCGCGGTAGTGGGCGTGGGAGTGGCCGCCGGAGCCACCGAGGTGCTGCCGCACGCGGCAACAAGCAATGCGCCTGCCGCCGCGACCACTGTCAGGGTCATCGAGATGATTTTTTTGTGCACAAACACGATCCTCTCTATGATATGAGCATGCATCATACCGTCAAGATGCATTGCTCTATGAGAAGAACGTGAGAAAGCTCATTCCGTCACACAGGCGCACGGATTTCGTCTTGCTCGATCCACACCGGCGCGCTCTTGAAGGCGGGCGTTTTTGACAAGGGATCGACGTTCGCCTTGATCAGCACGTTCGCCTCAGGATAATACATCGCCGCATTGCCGGGGCGAATGCGCCCAATGACGACCTCCACGTTGGGCATCCGGCCAGCCTCGCCGCGCACGGTCACGCGCTGGCCGTCGCGCACGCCCAGGCGTTGGGCATCTTCCTCCGCCAAGAGGATGCAGTGCCGGTGCGGGATGCCGCGATAGAGATCATATTCCTCATAGACGATGGTGTTGAACTGCCCCTCAGAGCGCAACGTCATCAGCCGCAGCGCGTC
>JAJPKG010000191.1 GCA_021323815.1 Pseudomonadota bacterium | reverse complement strand
GCCCTTCTTGCCCGGCTTCTGCTGCTGGCAGTTCTCATAGAAGCGGTGCACGGCATGCCAGGCGCGCTCGGCACTGGCTTGACGCGCTTGGGAACCCAGTTTGGCAACGAAAGGGACCCGCTGAGCCAGCACCGCCGTGTAGGCGCGCATGGCCGCAAAGTTTTTGCCGTCCTCGGTGCGATCCATCCACGCTCGTAGGCACGTGTTGCGCAGGAATTGCCCCACCCGAATACCCTCTTCGATGGCCGCATACTGGGCAGGCGTGCCATCCAGCTGGTATTCGTAGGTGAGCATCGCTTACTTGCCTTCTTTTGGTTGGTGTTGTTTGAGATGTTCCTCAAAGGCGCGGATCATCTCTTGATTCATAGAGCGCCGTTCCTGCTCAGCCAGTCGTTTCATCGCTTCCACGATCTCAGCAGGGACGAGAATCGTGATTTTCTTGACCTCAGTGTCCATACTGGTATTACACCATATTAATACCGTCCTGTCAAGGCCCTTCCGGCACCGTGTTGTTGGAATTGCTGTACACCGGCCAGGGGCCGGTGCAGGGGAATGCAGCTACGCTGACCGTCAGCAACTTTCCGCCGGCAAACAATGCCAAGACAACCTGGCACCTGGCGCTGCCGTTGAGCCAACAGGGGTGAAACGCGACCCAAGATCCCTTGCCCATCCGGCCCTTGAGTGCGAGCCTGGAATGCCGATACCATCAACAGAGAACGTTAATTGGCATGTATCGGTTCGCATTCTTCGGAGGGAAGTCACCTATGGGGAAGGATCACCTCGCAGCTCGACAAGACCTGTGGATAACGCGCCGCGTGGAACGTCCCCGGCGCTTCGCCCCGCGCCCGGATCATCCGCGCCCCACGCCGCGCGTGGTGTGGCGGCATAGCGCCCAGGCTGCGCCGCGCATGCTGTCGTTTCGCATGTTCCGGCTGGCCGCGCCGGTGGTGGTGCCGCTCATGCTGGGCATTGCCTGTTTCACCGTGTTGATCCTGCTGAGCGTCACGCAAGCGGTGCCGCTGGCCATCGGCGTCGAAGGACTCGCCCCCATCTTCTTTGTCTATGCCGCCGCCGGGGTGGTGCTGGCCGCCGCCCTGGCCTATGCCCCCTCAGATGCTATCTGGTCCATCGCCATGCTCGCCGGCCTCATTGCCTATGGCACCATCACGCTATGGGCCATTTTTGGGCCGCTGGTGGCGCTGGCGCTGCTGGTTGGCCTGGGCGCGCTGCTGGCGGTGGTGGTGCGCATGCAGATGCACACGGTGCTGGAAGACACTGTGCATGCGATGGTGCTGTTCGGCAAGCATAACCGCATCTTGCGGCCCGGCTTCAACCTGCGCTGGCCCTTCGAGCAAGTGTGGGCCATCATCAATACGGCGGAAGTTACGGTGGATGCGAGCGCGGATGATATCATCCTGCCCGGCGGCGTGCATGCTCATGCCGCTGCCACCGCCGCCTGCCGCGCCGTTCCCGAACGCGCCCACCTGACTGCGCCCCACGCGAATGAATGGGTGGACCACGCGCGCCGCTGCCTGGAACTGACACTGCGTGAAACGCTGGCCGAGATGGAACCGGAAGAGATCTTCCCCGCCGATGGTGTGCCGGCCACTGATGCCCTGAATGCTCGGTTGCGTGGGCGCATGCAGCAGCTTGTCGGCGGATGGGGCATCAGCGTGGGGTGGGTGCGCGTCCACGCGCTCAATGTGGTCGGCGCAGCCGCGCATAATGACGATCTATCTACCATCCTCACGCCGGATGTCGCCACCGGCCCACACGCCGCCCTTCCCTCACACGGCAAGGCAGACTCGGTGTCGCGCCTGGCGGATGTCGCCACTGTGCGCGGCCTCACCCCCGGCGCGCTGCTGCCGCCATCCGCGTCGCGGCGGTCCGGCGTGCCGCTGCCGGAAGCGTTATCCGAGGCGTATGCCGCCGTGCGCGAGCGCCGCATCACCGACCTCACCACCATCGCGCGCATCGCCAGGGCCTTTGAGGCCGTCGCGCGCGATCCGCTGCTGGCTCCGCATCTGCCCTTCGACGCCGACGAAGCCGCCCGCAACCTGCGCAGCCTGACGGAAAAAATGACGAGTCACGCCTGAGCTTGTCGCTGGTCAGCGCGATGGGGGATAATGAAGGGTCACACCTGCCGCATTCCCCATGCCAGCACTCAAGGAGCAGCGCCACTATGACCTCCGTCAAAATTGTCATAATTTCACAGGAACATCGCGGGCATGGCATCAGCACCGCCGCTTATTTTCTTGGTCAGGCTCTCGCGCAACGGCATGTCCCGGTTCTTTTGGGCGACCTCACCGAGCGGCATGGACGGCTGCCCTCGCTGAATAAACAATTCCCCACGCGCAATCTCGTTTTGTGGACGCCGCCCGCCGCCGCCATGCGCGATCTGCCCGCGTTGTTGCGCAAAGCCCGCGCCGAAGTCACCGGCAAAGCCTCGTGCATCCTGGTGGATGCCGACCTCACCCTGCTGGACGCGCTCGCCGGCGCGGACGAAGAATTGCGCATGGTGGATTATCTGTTGCTGGCCATCGACCACACCGCTGAGGGCGAAAAAAGCGCCGACCGGCTGGCGAACCGCTTCTTGCCGCTGCGTGATCGCAGCCGCATCGGCCTGGCCTTTGCCCGCATTCCCCCAAATGAAGAAGAGATCGCCGATCTGCCCGAACAGACCGATGATCTGCTGCCGATCTTGGGCTATTGGCCCGCCGACTATCGCCTGGCGACCGCCGATGACATGCTGGCCGCCGGCACCGCGTTCCCCGAACCCCACCAAGCCTATCTGGATGCCATTGCGCGCCTGGCAACGCGCCTGATGCGCCTGGTGCCGCTGACGAAAATCGAGAAGGGATAGGGACGGGAAGAGTGGGAAAAAAGGTCCTGCGCGTCTCTTCATGTCCTTCGCGACCTTCGCGTTCCCGTCCTTCTTCCTTATCTTGCTCCCTGCTGCACCACATTCAGCGTGACGGTGAAGGTGCTGCCCTGGCCGACGCGGCTGGCGACGCCCACCGTGCCGCCCATTGCCTGCACCAGATCGCGCACGATGGCCAGGCCCAGGCCAAAGCCACCGGTCGTGCGTGCACGCGAGGCATCGGTGCGGTAAAATCGCTCGAAGACACGAGGCAACTCTTCTTCGGGGATGCCGATGCCGGTGTCGGCTACGCTGAGTGCCAGATGCGCCGCGTTGGGCTGCGCGAGGCGAATGGAGACGATGCCGCCGGCGGGGGTATAGGTGATGGCGTTGCGCGCCAGATTCAGTAGCACCTGCACCAGCCGAGCGCGGTCGGCCCACACCGGCGGCAAATCGGGCGCGATCTCGCGCACCAGCGTCACCTGACGCTCGCGCTTGGCCAGCGGGGCCAGCGTCGCCCATACTTCTTCCACGACGCCGTCGGCATCTGTTGGTTCCAGCGTCAGGCGCAGTTCACCGGCTTCGGCGCGGGCCAGCGCCAGCAGATCGTCCACCAGCTCGCTCAGCCGCTCCGTCTCGCGCGAGACGATCTCCAGATATTCCTGTTGATTGGCTGGGGACCCATCCGTTTGATGTTGCGCCATTTGCAACGATTCGATGTGGCCGCGGATGCTGGCGATGGGGGTGCGCAGTTCGTGCGAGACGTTGACAATCAACTCGCGCCGGCTTTGATCCGCCCGTGCCGCCTGGGCCTGGGCCACGCGCGCCGCCGCCCGCGCCTCAGCCACCTGGCGTTCGCTCTCACTCATCCCCAGTAACAGCCGCGCCAGTTGCCCCTGCAACCATGCGATGCCATTGAGGATGTGCAACCCCAGGAAGAAACATGGCACGCCGATGATCGCCGCCGCCGTCAGGATCAGCACCGTCAGCGGATCAACACTGTTGCCCGCCACCAGCGCCACCAGATAGAGCAAGGGCGTAGCCGCCAAACTCAGCGGGATGGCCAACGCCAGCAGCACTATGATGAATGAGAATAGCCCAACAGGGAACTTGAGGAAGACGAACAGCAGGCTCTTCCAGGTCATGGGATCGCGCGCAATCTGCTGCAACCGCTGCCACAGCGACGCCTTCTCGCCAGCGGGATGAGTCATCGGCGGAATCTGCACGCCCAGCCACATGATGGCCAGTTCGCGCTCAAACTCCCCCAGCTTGCGCCACATCAATCCTGTCAGCACCAGCAGCGGAATCCCCACCCAAATGACGATCAGGCTGAATGCCACCGACAAGCCGGTGATGAGCAGCACAAAATAGGTGAGACCCAGCGGAAAGGCCGTCAGCAGATAGAGCAGGTTGCGATAGGTGCGGCGAGTGAGCGCGACGCGCCAAAAGTCGCCCGGCGTGCGCACGCCCAACACCTGTGAAAGCGCCATAACCGGAATCACCCCCTCGTTCCCTGCCCAGCAAAGCTAGGGATGGGGAGATCATGAGTGGCGATCTTGATCAACACGATCACCTCTTCAATGCGATCTGCCCTCTCCCCCTATGCTGGGGTGGTGGCAAATCGCATTATGCCCCATCGCAGACCAACCTGCAAAGAGCCAATTCGCCACCAGATAGAACAGCGGTGCCAGGACAAAGCTCAGCGAGATCGACACCAGCGTCACCATCACGACGAAGCTGAGGACGCCATAGGGGAATTTCAGCACCAATTGACACTCCATCATCCCATCCCGCGCGTGTCTTGCCCCTTTCTGAAAAGAAGTATAGAAGGCGAATATGCGCGATCCGGCGCAAATCTGTGGCGATTGCGTAGCGATTTTGTAGAGGATCGTCCAGATCTCACACCATCTGGGCCGTTCGTTGCGCCCACCCGCGCAGGATGTTACAATCTTTGCGAATATGCGGCACACAGCGGAGGCAATGCGATGCGGCTGGACGAAGCGCAGCAGGCGACGGCGGAACAAGAAGAGCAAGTGACAGTGACACAAACGCCCGCTGGCTGGCGTATGCGCGCAAGAACACTCGCGGCGCGGATCGATTGGCCGGCGGTGGCACTGGCAGCCATCACGCTCATTGCCTTCTGGTTGCGCGTCTTTGACCTCAACTGGGATGATAACAATCATCTGCATCCCGACGAGCGCAAGATCACGCTGGTAGCGCAATGCCTGGGGTGGAAGAGCGTGCCGCCGGGCTGCCAGAGCGTGCCGGACCCCGCCAACCCGCATTTTTTCGCCTACGGCTCGTTCCCGCTCTATCTGCTGGCGCTGGTGGCGCATGGGCTGGCGCATCTGTTCGCCGGACATCACGGCCTGCCGACGGATGGGGGCACATTCGATGATTATAACCATTTCACGCTGATCGGGCGGGTGCTGTCGGCGCTGTTTGACACGGGGACGGTGCTGGTGGTGGGCCTGATTGCGCGCCGGCTGGCGGCGAAGTGGTGGGGCGTGGTCGCCGCCGCCTTCGTCGCCTTCACCGCCTTCGAGATCCAGCTCGCGCATTTTTACGCGGTGGATACGGTGCTGACGTTTTTCGTCACGCTGACGCTGTTTGGCGCGCTGGGGCTGGCAGGCTTTCGCCGCGCGCAGATCGTCCCCGGCGCGGAGGCCGGCACGCCGCCGAAATGGTGGCACACAGCAGGATGGGCCGCGCTGACCGGTCTGGCGCTGGGACTCGCCATCACCAGCAAGGTGAGTGCCGCGCCATTGCTGGTGCCCATCGCGCTGGCATTAGTCATCCGCTGGCGCAAGCTGGGGCTGGCGGGCTGGCAAGATATCGCCGTTGCGGCGCTGATGATCATCCCCGTCACGCTGCTCACCGTCGTCGCCACCATGCCCTATATGTTTCTGGATGCCAAAGATTTCTGGAATGATGTCAACACCCAGAGCGCGCTGGCGAAAGGCACCATCGTCTATCCCTATACCATTCAGTTCGCGGGCCGCACGCCATATCTTGATCAGCTCAAAAATCTGTTCGTCTATGATATGGGCTTCATGCTGGCGCTGGCGGGCGTGCTGGGTGTGCTCTATGTCCTGGCGCGCGTGTGGCGGCGCTGGGATGACGTGCTGATCGTTCCGCTTTCCTGGGTGGTGATCTATTTCGCCATCACCGGCGGCTTCTATACCAAGTTTTCGCGCTATCAGTTGCCGATCTTTCCCGCGCTGGCGGTGCTGGCGGCGGTGATGCTGCGCGATCTGCATTGCCGGCTGCGCGAGGTGGAGGCGCTGAGCATCCCCGCGCGTTTCTCGCGTCTGGCACCCCTGCTGGCTGCCCCCATGCAACGCCTGAACGGCGCGTGGCAGCGCGTGCAGATGCGCCGCTGGCTCGCGCCCGCGCTGGCAGGGTGCGTCTTGCTGGGCAGCGTCTTCATGACGGCGGCGTTCATGCAGATTTACACCGCGCCGATGACGCGCCTGGCGGCATCCGACTGGATCTATCAAAATATCCCGCCGGGCAGCACGCTGACACACGAAGTGTGGGATGACGAGTTGCCTGTCGGTCGCCCGCTGGGCCAGCCCTATCTGTATCAGTTCGAGGATCTCAACCTGTATGATCCCGACACAACGCAGAAGGCACAGCAGTTGGCGCAGCAACTCGCTCAGGCGGATGTCATCGTTGTCGCCAGCAATCGCCTGGTCGGTTCCATTACCCGCGTGCCGGATACCTATCCGCTGACGACGCATTATTATGATCTGCTCTATCACGGCAGGCTGGGCTTTCACCTGGCAAAGACCTTTGCCAGTTATCCGCACCTGTGGTTCTTCAACCTGCCCGACAATGACGCCTTCAACCTGCTGGCCGATGAGAGCTATTCGGTGTATGACCACCCGACGGTGTGGATCTTCACGCGCGACAGCGGCCCGCGCCTGACGGCGGATCAGATCGATCAGCGGTTGCTGGCGGGGGTAGCGCTGCCGCCGGTGGTGACTTCGCTGGCCAGCCAGAAGCCGCTGCTGCTGACGCCGCAAGCCAACGCCGCCAACCAATCCACCCCGCCGCTGTGGCAGACGTTTGATCCCGCCGGCTGGCCGACAAAGCTGGCGCTGCCGCTGTGGTGGCTGGTGGTCGAAATCCTGGGCTTGCTGGCCTTTCCGCTGGCCTTCCTGGCGCTGCCTGGGCTGCGCGACCGGGGATGGGGACTCTCGAAGGCGCTGGGCGTGCTGCTGCTGAGCTATCTGATCTGGCTGCCGGCCAGCCTGAGCCTGCTGCCTTATGAGCGCGGCACGGTGTGGCTGGCCTTCGTGGCGCTGGCTGGCATCGGCGGCGGCATCGCGTGGCGACACCGGCGCGATATGCTGGCCTTTTTCCGCGAGCACCGGCGCGAGATCGTGCTGACGGAAGCGGTGACGCTGGCGGCCTTCCTGGTTTTCGTGTGGATTCGCTCGCTGGACCCCGACCTGTGGCACATCTATCGCGGCGGTGAAAAGCCAATGGAACTGGCCTTCCTCAACGGCATCTTGCGCAGCCGCACGCTGCCGCCGCTGGACCCCTGGTTCGCGGGCGGGGCGATCAACTATTATTATTTCGGCCAGTTTTTGATTGCCACGCTGATTCAACTGACGGGCATCGTGCCGGAAACGGCCTTTAATCTGGCGATTCCGATGCTGTTCGCGCTGACCATTTCGGGGGCGATCTCGGTGGTGAGCGGCGTCAGCCGGCGCTGGTGGGTGGGACTGGTCGGCGGCCTCTTCCTAGCAGTGGCCGGCAACCTGGACGGCCTGGGGCAATTCTGGGTGCAATTCCAGCAGTGGATGGCGCATGTGCCGGTCAATCCCTATGATTATTGGGCCAGCAGCCGCGTCATCCCCTTCACCATCAATGAGTTCCCATTCTGGAGCTTTTTGTATGCCGATCTGCACGCGCATGTGATCGATCTGCCCATTGTCTTGCTGGGGTTGGGCGCGGCAGCATCGCTGCTCGCCATGCCCTATGTGCCGTCGCGCTCCTGGCTTGTGGCGCGGTTGCGCGCCCTGCACGTCGCGCCGCCAAGCGCGGCCAACGAGGCGCGCACGGCATTCGCAGCGCGTCTGCTGGAAGAGGCAAACGCGGGTGAACTGCCATCCCGCCCGATCTGGCCAACCATTGCGCTCGGAGCGCTGGCGCTGGGCGCGATGGCGTGCATCAACACGTGGGACGCGCCAACCTATGGCATCGTCATCGTGGTGGCGCTGGTGGTGCGCGAGTGGCGGCGGGCGAGGCTCGCCTATGCCCTCAGCCCCGGAACGCCCAGGCAACAACTCGCCGCCGTGTTCGCCTGGCCGGACGTGCGACGCTTCGTCGTCACGCTCGGCGCGTTGGGTGTGGGAGCCATCGGCCTTTATCTGCCGTTTTACCTGCATTTCCAGTCGTTTGTCAACGGCACCGGCCCCGTCACCAAGCCGACCGATCCGGTGCTGTTCCTGCGCATTTTCGGGCTGTGGCTCTTTATCATCACCACGTTCTTCCTGCTGGAGATCAAGGATCGCTGGGAACAGCGCATCGCCCGACGTATGAGCAGCGGCCAGCGCGCAGGCATGCAGATGGACGCGCCGCAACGCGCCCTGGCGCTGGTGCTGATGGCGGTCGTTGCAGGTACCTTCCTGGTGCTGCTGGGCGTCAAAGCGATGTTGCTGGCCATCATCGCCATCGGCCTCTGGTTGGCGCTCACTGGAAACAACAATCCCGCCAAACAATTCGCCTATTTGCTGATCGTCGCCGGCGCGGCGGTGGCGCTGGTGGTGGAAACGATCTATCTGCGCGACTTTTTGGACGGCGGCGACTGGGAGCGCATGAACACCGTCTTCAAATTTTACTATCAGGTGTGGCTGCTCTTTGCCCTCGGCGCGGCGCTGGCGGTGCAACAGATTGTGCCGCATATCCTGTCGGCTTTTCGGCTCAATCTTGCCCAATCTCAGCCCGGAGGGGTTCGTATTTCCGAGCCGGGGGGTTCAGCCCCCGGCGGGCGTGCGGACGCAACCAACCTTGCCCCCGGCGGGCGTGCCGTGCACGAATCTCCCCCAACCGACGATGTCACCACCCGCGAGGCGTTCCCCTGGACGACCGAGACGGCGTCATCACAGCCGGATTCAGGGGGCGCATTCGTGGGATGGGCGTTGCGCGGGGCGTGGCTGGCGGTGCTGGCGGTGCTGCTCTTTGGCGCGGCGGTTTTCCCCTATGAAGGCACCGCCGTTCGCGTGCAAGATCGCACGAACTGGGGCGTGCTGACGCCTGCGGGGCCGATGCAGCCGGTGCCGTCACTGAATGGCTTCGGCTATATGCAGACGTGGTATCCCGGCGACGCGGCGGCGATCACATGGATCAATACACACATCAGCGGATCACCGGTGATATTGGAAGCGACGGGCGATCCCTATCAGTGGTACAGTCGCGTGGCGATTTATACTGGGTTGCCGTCGGCGCTGGGCTGGGGCAGCCACGAGATGCAACAGCGCTATCCCGACGAGATCTACGCTCGCCAGCCGGATGTCAACGCCATGTATACGACCGGCGATCCCAAGATCGTGCTGCCGTTGCTGCACCAATATCATGTGCAATACGTCTATGTCGGCCAACTGGAATGCCTGGCGTACGCCGCGCAAGATCCGCAGCCGACCTTCAGCCCCTCGCCGGCGAACATCCAGAAGTGCGCGGCGTCTCATGATGTGATGGGGCCGCTGACCGTTTTCAATCAACTGGCGCAGCAGGGCGCGGCACAGGTGGTGTATCAGTCGGATAGCGTGACGATCTGGCGTATCACGGAATGAGAGTGACGTTTCCTGCCATCCCTTCGAGATGCATGACCCCAAGTGGCCTACGCCACATCCCGCGCGCCGATGACTGTGTTATGATTATGCTGAATATCTCAGGCATGGCGCAGAACGCTTGTGCAGCCAGCGGAAATGTGAAGGCGCGGACATCATGCAGGATCTGGTGAGCTGGTATCTGGCGGTTGAGGTGTTGGGGATTGCGGCGCTGCCGGTGGCGGCGCTGGTCTTCGCACACCTGCCGGATCGCGGGTGGGCGCTGGCGAAGCCGTTGGCGATCTTGCTGATCGGCGTGGCCATCTGGGTGCCGCTGGTGATCGTCCCCGCGCTGCCATTCAGCCGAGGCTGGATCGTCCTGACCATGCTGGTGTTTGTGGCGGCGAACGCCGTGCTGGTGGCTGTGCGCCCGCGCCTGGGTCGGCAGATCCTCGATTTCGCGCGACATCAATGGCTGCACGTGCTGTTCAGCGAGGGCATCTTCGCTGGCGCGTTGTGGCTGATGGGCAGCCTGCGGGCGCTGAATCCGCAGGCGGAGGGTACCGAGAAGTTCATGGATCAGGCGTTCCTCTCGTCCATCATTCGCGCCGAGCATCTGCCCCCGCCTGATCCGTGGCTTTCCGGCTATCCCATCAACTATTATTATTTCGGGCATTATCTGCTGGGGATGCTGGCGAAGGCGCTTGGCACGCCCGCGCCCGTCGCATTCAACACCGGCATCGCGCTCACCTGTGCGCTCTTTGCCGCCGGCGTCTATGGCGTGGCGGCGAATCTGACGGCGGTGGTGCTGGGAAGCCATGCTAGCGCATCCCGCCCGCGAGGAGATTCCATCCCATCGCTCGAAAAACAAAGCCCGATAGGGCTGCGGTCAGACGTGCCCAACGAGTTGGATCATACGGCATTAGCAGCAGAGAGGTTGAGGCGGGCAGCGCCGTTCGCGTTGTTGAGCGTGATAGTGGCACTGGTGCTGGGCAACCTGCGGTCGTTTTGGATCTGGGCGGACGGCATCGCAACCACTGCAAGGCAGACACACCAGACGGCGGTGGGGGCGGCGTGGCAATGGCTGACGCACCCGGCGCTGTGGGCAAGCTATGATTACTGGCATCCCTCGCGGGCCATTCCGCTGGTCATTACCGAGTTTCCCAGCTTCAGCTTCTTGCTGGCGGACCTGCACGCCCATCTGCTGGCGCTGCCCTATGCTGTGCTGGCTGTCGGTGTGGCGCTGCACATCTGGTTGGCTCCCCCCAACCGGCGCGGACTGGATGTTTTTGGCGCGGGGCGGGCCGCCTATGTCGCGCTGATCGCCGGGGCACTGTGCCTGGGCGCGCTTTATCTCATCAATGGGTGGGATCTGCCGACCTATCTGGTGCTGGCGCTAGCCGCGCTGGCGTTGCATCAATGGAACGCGCATGGCCGCGCCTTCAGTGGCGCGCTGGCGCGTTCGCTGGCGCAAACCGCGCTGCCGCTGCTGGCACTGTGTTTCGTCCCCTTCTTGCCGTTTTACCTCACCTATGTCGCGCCGTCGCAGGGCATCGGCATTGTTCCCGGCACGCCCGCGCACGTGGCGCGCACCTTCGCCGACGCGGCTGCCGCTGACGCCTATGCGCAAGCGCATCCCGGCGCACCCCCCCTTTTCCCTGACATGCTGTATAGCCGCACGGCCATCGGCGACGAGATCGGCGCGAACGGCATCATGCTCTTCATCCTCGCGGCATGGCTGCTGGTGCTGCTGGCGCAACGGCTGGTCCCGGTTTTCGCCCCATCCCCCGGCCCCTTCCCTGGCAAAACCAGAGAGGGGAAGACCAACAATGATGCTGGCTGGGATGCTGGCGAAAATCCCTATATGCGTGCGCATATGGTGCGGGAAAACGAACCTGAACCGGCGGGAATGCCTGCCGCCGGCAATGCAACCGATCCCGGCACAACCCGGAGGGGTTTCTTTTCCGAGCCGGGAGGTTTAGCTCCCGGCGGGCATGCCGCGCAATTATCGCCCGGCAATGCAACCGATCCCGGCACAGCCCGGAGGGGTTTCTGTTCCGAGCCGGGAGGTTTAGCTCCCGGCGGGCATGCCGCGCAATCATCGCCCGGCAATGCAACCATCCGCTGGGGTCGCGCGCCCCTCACCGTCGCTCTTTGCACCGCCGCGCTGGTTGGGTTGACTGCACTCACTTCGCGCTGGGATGGCTGGACGTTCATCTGGGCGGTGGTGCTGGCGGCAGTGGCGCTGTGGGTCGCGCTGGCACCGTTCATCGAGCGCGTGGAGCCGTCAACCGAGGCGCGGGCGGTCGCATTTCCCTTGCTGATGACGGCGTTGGGGCTGGGATTGATCGCGCTGTGCGAGATCGTCTATCTGCGCGATGTCTTCGCCGGCTCGCTGCCGCGCATGAACACGATCTTCAAGTTTTACTATCAAGTGTGGGTGCTGTTCGCGCTGGCGGCAGCCCCCGCGCTGGCCTGGCTGCTGACGCGTCCCATTCGCTCTCCCTCTGTTGTTCCACTGAGGAGCCGCTCTATAAATTTCCTCTCCCCAGCTTTGCTGGTGAAGGTGCTGTGGGGATTGGCCGTCGTCGCATTGCTTGCCGCCGGGCTGATCTTCCCGCTAGGGGCCAGCCACGCGCTCTATCCGCTCGGCCAGCCCCATGTGACATCATCGCTCAATGGGCTGACTGATAATAACCAGCTTGATCCTGGTGATATCGCGGCCATTCAATGGCTCAACGCGCACGTGAGCGGCTCGCCTGTCATCGCGGAGGGGATTGATCCTAATGGCTCGGATTACAGCGCCACGATCGGGCGCGTCTCGACCTTCAGCGGGCTGCCGACGCTGATGGGCTGGCCGGGACACGAATATCAGTGGCGCGTGAAGTGGCTGGACGATCCCGCCAACGCCGCCGATTACAACGCGCGGCTGAACGATCTGCGCGTGATCTATACAAGCAACGATCAGCAACTTGTGCTGGAACTCTTGCATCACTACCATGTCCGATATGTCTACGTGGGGTCGGTGGAGATGCAACTATATGGCGCGACGAGTGACCTGCACCACCTCTCGCGCTATTTGCAGGTGGTGTATGATACGGATGGCGTTACCATCTATCAGGTACCCAATTCTTAACGCCGGAGCGCATATCCAATGAAAGAACAAACATCAGTGAATCGCGCGCAACGCCGCCGCATCGCCGCAGCGAATCATGCCGCGCGTTTTGAATCTTCTACGATAGTGCCTGCTGTGACGACACCCAATGGCGACATGTTAGCCGCTCATATCACTCCTGAAACCGCGCCGGAGACTGACGCGCCCGCAAATGATTTCGCCTTTGACGAGACGCCGCCGGAACGCTGGCAGCCGGAGCCATATCCTTCCATGATGCAGAGTTTGGGCAACTGGCTGCGCAGCCGCACGCCGGAACAATGGGCTTTCTTTGCGCTCTTCCTGCTGGGGGCGATTCTGCGGCTGTGGGGGCTGGGCGACAAGCCGCTGCACCATGACGAGAGCTTGCATGCCTATTATGCCTGGCAATATAAGCTCAACCCCTCCAGCTATCAATATGATCCTTTGCTGCATGGGCCGTTCCAGTTCCACGTGATCCCGTTTTTTTATGTGCTGGGGAAAATCCTGGGCACGCCGGATAACGGGGTGAATGATTTCACCGTGCGCCTGTTGCCGGCGCTGATGGGCATGGCGATGGTGGTCATGCCCTATTGGTTGCGCAACCAGCTGGGGCGCTGGGGCGCGCTGAGCATGGCCTTTTTGCTGGCGATTTCGCCCACCTTCGTCTATTATTCGCGTTTCGTGCGCGACGATATCTACGTCACCTGCTGCACGCTGTTGATCGTCGTCGCCGCCATTCAATATAGCCAGACGCGGCAAATAGGCTGGCTGATCACCGGTGTGGTGGCGCTGCTGATTTCGTATGCGTCGATGGAAAATACGTTTTTCACCATCGCCACGTTCGGCAGCTTTCTGGTTGCTCTGCTGCTGTGGGATCTCGGCCCGCGCCTGGGTGAACTGCTTTTCCGCCAAGATAACGGTCGTACTCAGGCGGTTGCCGGGCGGACGCTGTTGCTGGTGCCTTTCGGCATCGTGATGGCCCTGTTGGCGCTCGTCGGGCTGCATTGGCTGAGCAATCTCAGCGACACCATCAACGCGCTGGCCGCGAAGTATGGCAACGATGCGACGAACCCGAAGAACCCTGATGTCATCGAGCATCATTACGAGCTGGTCGCCGTCATGGTGTTGCTGCTGGTCAGCATCGCTGTCTCAGTGGCGGCGGTCGCGGGGATGCTCATCCGCATGTTCCGCGAGGGCAAGCAAGCGCCACGCGCGCCGCGCTGGCACGCCTGGGTGGACCCGCGCCGCCAGCCGGTGCTGGATACGCTGCTGGACACCGACTGGGTGCGCTGGTTCATCGCGTTCATTGTGGCGTGGGTGTTGTTCGCCGTCTTCTTCACCGAGATTCCGTCCAATACGCTCAGCCTGGCACAGTGGGCTACCGGTTTTCAGGACGGCCTGGGGCGCGGTCTGCTGCGCGGCATCTATTATTGGCTGGAGCAGCAGCACGTGGCGCGCGGCGGCCAGCCCTGGTATTACTACTTTATCTTGATCCCGCTCTATGAGCCGCTGGCGTTGGTCTTTGGTCTGGCGGGCATGGTGCGGGCGCTGGTGCAGCCGACGCGCTTCCGCCTGTTTCTGGTCTATTGGTTTGCGGTGAATCTGGGCCTCTATTCGTGGGCGGGCGAGAAAATGCCCTGGCTGGTCATTCACATCATGCTGCCGCTCATCGCGCTGGCCGGCCTGGCGCTGGATTGGGTGCTGGGCGCGTTGGTGCATGGCGCGCGGTCGTGGTGGACGCCCACACGCGCCCTGGTCGCCTTTGCGGTCATCGTGCTGGTGGCCTGCGTGGCGGCGTTGTCGGTCGCTTCAGCGGTTGGCATCACCATCTGGCTCAGCGTGGCCGCCATCATCGCCATCGGCGCGGCAGTGGGCGTGGAGCAATGGCATCGCGGTCAGGTGTTGCGGCTGGGCCGCCGGCAGATGCGTGGACGCCGCAACGGGCAGAACGACACGACCTATCAGATGCCGGTCTTGCGCGCGCCCACCTGGACCACGCCGCTGAATCAGTCCATCGCAGTCGGCTGCTTGACATTGGCGCTGGTGCTGTTGGTTCCCACGCTGTGGAATATGCAACGTGTCACGTATTATGAGCCGTCGGTCGCGCCGAACGAGATGCTGGTGTATGTGCAGACGACGACCGATGTGCAAAAGGTCATGGCGAAGATCGACGCGCTGGACCGTGCGCTCTATCACGGCCATCACAAGTTAAAGATCGGCGTCACGGCTGATCCTGAATGGCCTTTTGCCTGGTATCTGCGCGATTACCCCTTCCAATCGACCAACGGCGTGTGGTCGGGCGGCGCGTATTTCAACTATTCCACCAACGTCGGCGGACCGCTGCCCGATGTCATTCTGGGCGGGCTGGATGATGGATCGCAGGGCATCACAGCGGTGTATCCCAACAAGTTCGCCAGCCATCAATATCGCCTGCGCTGGTGGTGGGATGAAAGCTATAAGCTGCCGCAGTGTAACAAGATCACACCGAAAAACTGCCTGACCAATCCGCCGCTGGGCGTGGGCGTCGGTCCGCTGCTGTGGATCAGCTATGGCGCGTATCCACCGCAGCCCTGCCAGGATCCGGTGAACCCCAAGTGCGACTCGCTCAACGCTAAGCCGAATGCCACGCTGGCCGCGCAACGCTACTGGAACTGGCTGTGGCAGCGCAAAAACATCAGCGGCACCGATCCCGAAAGCACCGACTTCATCTTTTACGTGCGGACCGACTTGACGAAGTACGTTAGTCCATAGGATAAAAAGACGGGAACACGAAGGCCACGAAAGATCCACGAAGAACACGAAGTTTTTTGAAGAGATTGTGTGTTCTTTGTGTCGCGTCAGCGGTTCGTGGCTTTCGTGTTCAAGCAATAGAAGTGAGGAAAAATCATGGCAACGCAGCCAACCATCATCATCGGCGATGAGCATCATGGGCTGACGCTGGGGGGCGTCGTCGCGGTGGCGCGGCACCATGCCCGCGTGGCGCTGGCCCCCGCCGCCCGCGAAAAGGTGGAACACAGTCGCGCCTTCGTGGAAAAGGTCGCGGCCAGCGACCGTGCTGTGTATGGCGTGACCACCGGTTTTGGGCATCTGGCGCGCATCCGCATTGCGCCGGATCAAGTGGCGGATTTGCAGCGCAACTTGATCCGCTCGCATGCTTCCGGCGCGGGAGAAGCCCTGCCCCGCGACCTGACGCGGGGAATGATGGTGCTGCTGGCGAACAGCCTGGCGCGGGGGCATTCCGGCGTGCGGCCCGTCGTCATCGATCTGCTGCTGGACGTGCTGAACCGCGACATCACGCCGGTTGTTCCCTCGCGCGGCTCTGTCGGGGCCAGCGGCGATCTCGCGCCCCTGGCGCATCTGGCGCTGGCGTTGATCGGCGAGAGCGAGGTGACGTTGGCCGATGGCACGCGCCGGCCCAGCGCGCAGGCCTTCGCTGAAGCGGGCTTAACGCCGCTGGCGCTGGAAGCCAAAGAGGGTCTGGCGCTGATCAACGGCACACACTTGATGGAAGCGATGGGCGCGCTGGCGGTTCACGACGGCTGGGTGCTGCTGCGCGCTGCCGAAGCCGCCGCCGCGCTGAGCCTGGAAGCATTGCTGGGCAGCCAGGTGCCGTTTGACGCGCGCATCCACGCGCTGCGCCCGCAGCCGGGGCAACGGGCGACGGCGGCGCGGGTGCTGAAGCTGCTGGAAGGCAGCGAGATCATTCCCAGCCATGCCAACTGCGGGCGCGTGCAAGATCCCTACACCATCCGCTGCGTGCCGCAGGTGCTGGGCGCGGTGCGTGACGCGCTGACATATTGCGAAAGCGTCTTCACCACTGAATTGCGCGCTGTGACGGATAATCCGTTGATCTTCGATGCTGATGAGGCGATTCTCACCGGCGGCAATTTTCACGGGCAGCCGCTGGCCCTGGCGCTGGATTTCGCCGCTATCGCCATCGCGCATCTCGCCGCGTTTTCCGAGCGCCGCACGTATAACCTGATGGGGCCGCACGACTGGGATAAAGACGGCGCGCTGCCCTTCCTGACGCCGAATCCGGGTCTGAACTCCGGCTATATGATCGCGCAATATGTGGCGGCGGCGCTGACCAACGAGATCAACACCCTGGCGCATCCGGCCAGCATCGGCTCCATTCCGACATCCGCCGGGCAAGAGGATTTCGTCAGCATGGGCGTGACGGCAGGGCACAAGCTGCGCCGCGCCATCGAGCTGGCCGAGCAGGTGGTGGCGATTGAACTGATGTGCGCCGCGCAGGGGGTGGATTTCCGCGCGCCGCTCAAGCCGGGGCGGGGCGTGCAGGCGACGCACGCGGCGGTGCGCGGCATCGTGCCGCATCTCGACGCCGACCGCCCCCCCGCGCCGGATATCGCCGCCCTCGCCGCCGCCCTGCATGACGGCCTGCTGGACCGCGCCCTGGCGGAATGGGACGCGCCACCCGCTAAAGCGAGAACGCGCAGCATCACCGGCAAACAGGGATAGTGGGCAGTTGATGATGTTTTATGGTGCTGGCAGCCCGCCGGAGGTTAAACCCTCCGGCTCGGAATAACAAATCTCTCCAGGTTGGTGAGCGGATATCATCTTGTCTAAAGGCAAGGCGATATTGTGTTGTGCGCAGCATGTTTCGTTGATCCAGCATTTACTTGAGCCAAATTATCGATGATAGGTATACGAAATTCATATCTATGCGTTCTTTCCCCATCTTTATACTGAATAGAGGAATGACAGATGGAGGATGAACAATGCGAGGAAGCTTTTGGGGACGCTGTGGAATGGAATATCCCCCTATGATAGGAAATTCAGGTACGCATCATCGCTCATATGGTATCATATCTCATATTCTTTCAGAATTGTCTATCTGTTGGTGGATCGCGCGTATTCCTCAGCTTATTTCCTAAGCGAATGCCAGGTTCATAACTCGGTCCTCTTCACGCTTGCAATCATCCCTTGAAAGAGACAACCACTGATGAGCACTGCTATCCTCGAAACTCAACCACAAAATGGCCCTCTCACGCGAGTGCAGCACAAACTGGTCGCATGGAAAGAAGCGCTGCTTGATGGCAGCCGCAGCAATCAATTGCTCTACTTCAAAGGAGCGGGAAACGCGCGTGGCGTAACAGCCATCCGGTTACACCGCACCCTGCTCCATCGACGCAGATCGGCTAGGAAAGTTGTCGCGCCAGTGAGCCGGCAGTTGAAACCGCACCTCAGAGCCTGCGGCCACGAAGTCCGACCAAGCCGGACTGCTCCATTGTCGAGAAAGCTCAGCGGCAGCTTCCGGCATTGGAACGGCGCGTGCGATAATCCGCTCAGCCATTCATCGTTGCACGCGGCAGGGAAGCAGCGTGAAGTGCATCACGTTTCTCCTGTGCAAAAACCTCTTGTGCGTTCGACCGTTTTCTGGTATAGTAGCCGCGCAGACCTTTGGAGAGAGGATGCCCATGCCCCAGCAGCCGACGCCACCAGGACCAGGAGATTCTTTGGACTGGCGTCCCCGTCCCCAAAAACCCACGCAGAGCTATGCATCGTTCCGGGAATTGCGCGAGCAGATGCGCGCCCAGACGGCGCAGCACCCCGCTGTGGGGAACTCGCAGCCGACCGCTGCAACACGCGCTGCGCCCACCGCGCCCCAAGCAGCTGTGCCGAAACCGGAGCGTGAGAACAAGAAGTTGTGGTGGCCATTCAAGCGCAAGCGGCCAAAGCTCACACAGCCGGGGCGCGTCATCATCACTGATCCAATGCTGGTGGCCGTGCGCATTCCTGCGGATGGCGAGAAACGCAAGGGGCCGACCACCCAACAGCGCATCAGCGCCATTGTCACCGGCGTGGTCGGCGTGGTGGCCGTGTTGGTGTTGTTGGCGCGTCCCTGGCTGAGCGCGCAGGCGGGCAGGATGGGCGTCTTCGCCAGCGGTTCCGGCTCATTTGCGCGCCCAACCGCCAGCCCATCTTACACTCCCGTCAAATTGGATACCGATCATCCGCCGCCGGTGCTGTGGGCGTCATCCGCGTTCGTCATGGACGAAACCAACGGCGCGGTCCTCTTCGCCAAGAATCCGGATCTGGAACTGCCGATGGCCAGCACCACAAAGCTGATGACCGCCATCGTGGCGCTGATGCACGGCAATCTGGACCAGACCATCACCATCGGCGGCGATTCCGCCAACACCTATTGCACGTGCATGGGGCTGCGGATCGGCGAGCAATATACCCTGCGTGAACTGATGTACGGCATGCTGCTGATCTCCGGCAACGATGCGGCAGAGGCCATCGCCGACGGCGTGGGGGGCAACGTCAGCACCTTCGTCGGCTGGATGAATCAGGAAGCTGCCGCGCTGGGATTGAATCACACCCATTTCGCCAATCCGCATGGGCTGCCGGATAACAACCATTACAGCACGGCACGCGATCTGGCGGTGCTGGGGCGCTACGCGCTCAGCATTCCGGCGTTGCAGCAGATCGATCAAACGCTGGATTATACGATACCACACACGGCCACGCATGCGCGCCACCACTTGCTGAACCTCTATCAGCCGATGTGGTGGTATCCCGGCGCGGATGGTGGCAAACCAGGGTGGACACCCCAGGCGCAATTCGTGGAAGTGCTGAGCGCGGCGCGTAACGGTCACCACATCATCGCCTCGCTGGTGCATGGCGAAAATGACTGGGTAACAGACCTACGCGACCTGTTGAACTGGGGATTCGATGATTTCACCTGGGTCAGCCCACGCGATATCGACAAGCAGCACTGGATTCCCTATGACGACGCCTATCAGTATTTCAACTGGGATGTGCCCAGCCGCACACTGACGGTCGGCAACCGGGAATATTTCCCCTACACCGGCTATATCGTTGCTGACACGTTCCTAAACTATTACAATCACAACGGCGGCCTGACCAAATTTGGCTTCCCGCGCGGCATGCCCACGCCGAATGCCAATGGCACCTATTCGCAGAAATTCGACAATGTGACCATCACGTGCAGCACCAATGGCACGTGCCACACGTGAGCATGTGCCCATCCCCTTGACGAGGATTCCCTTCCCTGCTAGGATACATCCAAGCCGGATTTCATAACATCCTGTGCTATTGACGGCATGAAGAAGGGAACCAGAGATCCATGCGTCGAGCTGCTCGCACTCCATTTGTCGCCCTGGTGACGCCCTATAGTTTCGCTCGCACCCAGCGGCTGGCCGATGAGCTGGAAGCGCTCGGCTATGAGACGATGATCGTGGACCATCCCTCGCTGGCCGACCGCGCGCTGGAAGCCGATGCCTGCGTGATCGTCCTCACGCCGGACGGCTGGCGCGATCCGGCCATTGTGGCGGTGATGCGCGAGCGTCCCCCAACCATCATCCCGGTGCTGGCCGCGCCGATGGACCCCCCTCGCGCCGCATGGAGCAGCGAACCCATCCCCATGCGCGGCTCGGCCCGTGAGGTGGCCGCCGCTGTTGCCGACGCGGTGGATGCCGCGCTGGACCCGCGAGCGCGCTCCGACGCCTATGGGCGCAGCAATCCCGGCGCGAGTTATGGCGGCAACCGCCCCGGCGCGTATGGACGCGGCGCGGGACAACCGATAAGCCGCCCGCGTGGAGGATATGCCGATGAGCGTACGATACGCAGTTCCCGGCCTAATCCCGTCGATTTCCCCCCCGGCATCAATGGCGGGTTCGGCGTACCCAGCAACGCTGCCGCGAAGCCCACGAAAACATCCGGCTCGGCGGGTCGCGCAATCGGAATTCTGCTCGCCGTGCTGGTGGTGCTGGGCGGCTTGGGATTCGCCGGCTATAAATATCGGACGAAACTACTCGGTAAATTCTTCGCGCAACAAAGCACCGGCGCGGCGGTGATGCAGCCCTACAGCGCCACCGCCCCAGGGCCGGGCTGCGACAAAGGCAAAGGCCAGTGGGCGCTGCCGAAGGATCACTCGTTTTATAGCACTGCCTGCCAGGCGGATACACTGCTGGTGACGCAGACGAAAAGTTCGGCCACCCTCGCTGAGGTCGATTTCCTGGGAACCGGCCTCAAGCTGCCGGCAGCGTATCACATGCAGGTGACGGCGACGATCACCAGTGGTGATCAACACACGGTGGTGGGGATGATCGTCCATCATCAGACGCCGACGGGCGGGCATGTCTTTTGGGCCAGCAGCGACACGTCCTGGGCGTTTCAGGTTGCCAGTGCGAGCGACGGCAAACTGGGGTTGCCGCTGCGGCGTGGCTTTTTGCCTCAGGCAACCAAAACCTTCACCCTGGCGGTGGATGTTTCGGGCGTGGTGATGACCTTTTCCATCAATGGCAAAGCAGTCACCCATGTGACTGAGACCAGTTACACCACATCGGATTCGGTGGCGCTGATCCTTGCAGCGGGAGATGCCAAACCAAAGTTGCCGATTGCAGCGCAGTTCTCGCAATTCCAGTTCACGCCCCAGCCAGACCCCACCCTGACCACCGATCAAGCCGTCGCAACAGCAGTAGCGGAAAACAACGCTATCCCCAAAACCTACACCGCCGCCGTGCCGGGGCCGGGCTGCGACAAGGGCCAGGCGCAATGGGCCAGGCCGAGTTATTATGATGAAACGGGCGTCACTGTCACGTGCCAATCTGCCGGCGTGAAGATCGTTGCGCCCGCGAACAATGGCGGCGATATCGGCTTCTATGGGATCAAGGGCACGCTGATCAAAGATACGAGGTATAGCGTCACCGTCACCATCACGCCAGCGGATGCGAATTCCTGCGGCGGCGTGACGACGTATGATACGCAAAACCCCGGCTATATCTACATCGTGTGCGGTAACGGCGCTTATCTCATGCTGGGGTATAATCCCACTACCAAGCAGACCACAACGCTGGATTCCAGTGGCATCGGCACGATGCCGGGCGGGCCGTCATATGTGGTCGTCATCACCGAAAACAGCCCGTCGCATGCCGTCAAGATCAATGGGTTCACGCGCCCTGCGGTCAGCGACAAGAATGCGACCTCGACCGATCATATCACCTTGTTTTCGCTAGCGCTGGGCAACGCACCCTCGACGGTCACGTTCTCGCATTTCACCTTCACGGACCAGAGCTAGAGCGCGACCGCTGGCGGCAAGATGCGCTAAAATCCCTGGATCTGCCAGGTGCCGCGCGGGCGGCGCGCGGCGTGCGCGGTGGTCAGAATCACGTCGATGACATAAGACAGGGTGCGCAGCATGTCGATGCGCTCTTTGGTGAACGCCTCGCCCAGTTTGTTGGGATCGGTTTCCGCCACGTCCACCGTCAGCACGCCGATCTCTGATTGGCGCGGCTTGAAGGCGGCAGAGGTGCGCAGGGGAATGGGCATGCTGATGAAACTGCCAAAGCGGGTTGGCGGCACGCCGCCCGGCCAGGGCTGAAAGATATCGCTCATGCGCAGCGTGCCGGCGTTAAACTTCGCGCTCAACTCGCGCACGCGCAGATCGCCCGGCTTGCGCTGGATGGCGGCGGCGAAGGCGCGGCGCACCGCTTCCGTCTTGCCGCTGACATTCAGCCAGTCATAGTCGATGGGTTTATCTGCCTGGTCGCGTAAGGGATAGATGATCGGCTCGCCTTGAATCAAGGCCCACGCCGCCACCGTCTCTGGATAGGCGAAAGGGTGAATGTATTGGGCGTCATATTGCAACACGGGATCAATATATTTGTTGCGCAGGACGATGCGCCCGTCTTCCATCTCTTTCAGCGAGAGGCCCACGCGCGTTTCGATGCCGGCAAAGATCACCTCTTTGATGGTGTCTTTGATGATATCCATCAAGCGCTGGGGGCTTTCGGCTTTCACATCAGCATCTTGATCCTCGGCCAGCGTGCGCAAGACGGCGCGCAATTGCTGGTCGAATTTCTCGCGCATCACGGCGGTTCCGGGATCCGGTTGGCTGGTTTGCAGCGGATCACTGG
>JAJPKG010000076.1 GCA_021323815.1 Pseudomonadota bacterium | reverse complement strand
GCCTTGCCCCTGGTGAAATGATCATCCGCTGCTCACGTTCACCGTCGCGGCGCTCAGGCTGCCATCCGGTTGCAGGGTGCCGCTGGCGGTGACTTGCTCGCCGGATTGCAGATCGGCGAAGGATGCAGCGTCGCCGGTGAATTGCGTCGCGCTGGTGACATCCACCTGTTGCATGCTATTGTCATCTTTAAGAATGCTGAAGGTGCCGTTCAGCGGATCGACGCGCTGGATGATGCCCGACACGGTGACGGTTTGCCCGGCGGGCGTGGCCGTCGCCCCGGTTGAGGAATTTCCCCCGTTTTGCGCGCCTGCCGTTGCCGGCGGATGCAGCGGCGCTCCCCCCCACGCGATAGCGGCGCTGATGCCCCCGATCAGCAGCGCGCCCACGATGGCAATGACGACGCGATTTCCCATCCACGATCCCTGATGTTGCATTCCCAACTCCCGCAATGGACTCTGCGATGCATATCGCGATCAGCATACGTTACGGCGAGCGCAGAAAGGATGTGATATTCCTCACATGAGGGCAAGTATGAGCAATTTCTATGGATATTCCAATCTTCTGTTGATAGGATTGAGAAAAAATCTGAGCACTCAATCAACACCGCCGGCAAAGCAGAGCAAAGGATGAGGCATCGATGACAACACCGACACCGCAGATCAAACCACCCGCGAATATGCTGGCTATGCAGGTGGTCAATCGCCAGAACGTGGCACGCGACGCCGTCTCGCTCTTTTTGGCCGTGCCGCGCACCCTGCGTCCGCCAGCAGGCTATGTGCCGGGGCAATTCGTCACGCTGGCCATTCCCACCCCCACCGAGACGCTCTATCGCTCCTATTCGCTCTGTGGCGCGGGACTGTCGAGCGAACCCTGGGAAATCACCGTCAAGCGCGTTCATCGCGGGCGCATCTCGAATTATCTCTGCGACAGCGTGCCGGTGGGATCAATTCTCTATGTCAGCATGCCGCGCGGCGTCTTCACTTTGCCGCAGCCGTTGCGGCGCGATGTGCCGATCATCTTTGTGGCGGCGGGCAGCGGCATCACGCCCATTCGCGGCATGTTGCGGGCGCTGTCGCTGATGCCTCCCACCCATCGCCCGCAGGTGCAGTTGCATTACGCCGCCGCCTCGCCGGAAGAGATCATCTATCGCGACGAACTGGCCGCGATGGACCCCCAGCGCGCTTGGCTGCATCAATGGGTGTACCTCTCATCTCAGGGGCAAAAGCTGACCCCGGATGTTGTCGCGTCTTATGCCGGCCCGATCTTGCGCCGCGCGCACTGGTATATCTGCGGTCCCGATGCGTTGCGCAGCGACATGGGGGCGATGCTCGCGCACAAGGGCGTGCATCCGGCGCAAGTGCATGTGGAAGTTTTTGCTACGCAGCGGCAGGCCCCCGGCGGTCTTTTCAGCCTGGCGATGCCCGGTCACGGCCCTGCTGTGCAGATGACCATCCAGGAAACCCAGGCCGCGCTGGATGTGCGCGGGGGCGAGACGGTGCTGGCCGCGCTGGAACGACACGGCTATCAGCCGGATTTCAGTTGCCGCTCCGGCACCTGTGGCGCGTGCAAGCTGCGACTGTTGGCCGGGCGGGTGGAACAAAGCGGTGCAGTGGCGCTTACGCCCGCTGAAAAATCCGCGGGATTCATTCTCAGTTGCGTGGCGCATCCCCGCAGCGACATCACTTTGCTCAGTGGCGGTCGCCCGCCTTCGCGGCGTTTTCTGGTGCTGCCCCGCGCCGTGCCGCGCACACTGGTACGTGCCGGCAGCACGCTGGCAGTTGCCGCGCTCTTGCTGGGTACCTGGCAATTGACGAATCATCGCCCGGCGGGATCCGCAGCCGGCGTGACGGCAGCGCCGCCAGCGACCGCGACGCCGGTCTCCGGCGCGGGCAGCCCGCCGACGGCCATCCCCACCGACACCCCATTCCCAACGGAGACGCCCACACCGGTTTTCGGCGGCAATCCCGGCCCCACCGCGACCGACACGCCCGCCCCAGTGGCGACGGATACCCCCGCGCCCAGCCCGACCGACACACCCACGCCAGTCGCAACGGATACGCCCGTGCCGCTGCCGCCGACGCCGACTGTCGTCACCGGCACATCCGGCCATATTGCTCATCGCTAGGAACGTGTTGATGGCACCATTGCAGTTGATCGAGGAGCGCGAGCGCATCATGGCCGGCCCCGCCAGCCTTCACATCGCCGCGCCGCCCGAACAAGCCGAGGCCGCGCGGGCAGCGATGGCCGCGTGCTGGGCCTGGCTGCGCCAGGTGGAAGCCTGCCTGACGCGCTTCGATCCCGCCAGCGAGCTGAGCCGACTGAATGCCGCTGCCGGCATGTGGTTCGCCGCCTCGCAGACGCTCTTTGCCGCGGCCACTGCCGCGCTCGACGCCGCCCACGCCACCGACGGCATCTTTGATCCGACCCTGCTGGCCCATATGCGCGCCTTTGGCTATGATCGCGATTACGCCGAACTCTCGCAAGAAGCGCCAGCCGATGAGCCGGCGCGGCCTGCCATCGCCCCTGCGGATGCGGATGATGCTATCACGCCCATCATTCCATTGCCCACCGGTGGCTGGCGCGCGGTCGAGCTTGATCCCGCTGGACGGCGCATTCGCCTGCCCGGCGGCGTGGGGCTGGATCTTGGCGGCATCGCCAAAGGCTGGGCGGCAGAT
>JAJPKG010000431.1 GCA_021323815.1 Pseudomonadota bacterium | reverse complement strand
TCGGTGATATGCTCCTCCAGGCCGAGCCGGCGCAACCCTGCTGACGCGAACACCACCGCGTCCGGTCCATCCGACGCCAGCGCCTTGCGCAGCCGCGTATCCACGTTGCCGCGCAGATCAGCAATCCGGCAGTCAGGCCGCAGGGCGCGCACCTGAGCAATGCGTCGCGCCGCGCCGGTGCCAATGACCGCGCCGGGCGGCAATTCCGCCAACCGCTTGCCTGAGCGCGCGATCACGGCGTCGCGGGCGTCCGCTCGTTTCGGGATCGCTCCCAGCGTCAGCCCTGGTGCCAGCGTTCCGGGCAGGTCTTTCAGACTATGCACCGCCAGGTCGATCTCGCCACCCAACAATGCTTCCTCGATCTCCTTGACGAAAACGCCCTGGCCGCCGATAGTTTGCAGTGACGCCCCCTGCTCGCGATCCCCCGTCGTGCGGATATGGCGAATCTCAATGTCGAGATCCGGCCAGTGCCTGCGTAGCGCGCCGGCGATCATGTTCGTCTGCCGCAGGGCCAGCGCGCTCCCTCGCGTTCCAATCCTCAGCCGGCGATTACCAACCATGCTGTATACCTTTCAAAAAGAAAAGAGACGAGACGCGAAGAGCGCGAAGGAAGCGAAGAAACACGAAGCGATGATAAGAAGCAAGCATTGCTCTCCAAATCGGATATCGTTCATATCGCTTTCTCTCCCATTGATTCGCCGCGTTCTTTTTTTTGTGCTTCGTGCTCTTCCTAAATCTTTGTGTCCTTCGCGTCTCGTCCTTTCATCCTTTATTCCACGTCGGGTTCCAGGCCGAAGAGGGTGCGCGTGGTCTGGGTGAAGCGCGTGTCGGCAGCGTGACGCTTCAGTTCCACCGTCGGACCATGCAAGAGTTTGTTGACGATGGCGACGCTGAGCGCTTCCACAGCGCGTTGCTCTTGCGGTGACAGCGCCCCCAGCTTGCGCAGCGCCTTTTGCACTTCGCCAGCGCGGATCTGTTCGGCGTGCTCGCGCAGATCCGCGATGGTAGGCGCGACATCCAGTGCGGCCATGCGCGCGGCGTAACGCGCCACTTCTTGCGCCACCACGCGCCGCGCCGCGGGAACAGCCTCTTCGCGCTGCTGCAAACCAGTTTCAATGGCAGCATACAGATCGTCGATGTCGGCCAATTGCACGCCGGGGAGATCCCCAACGGCACGGTCTACGTCGCGCGGCACAGCGAGATCGATGATCAATAGCGAGCGGCTCTCGCGCTGGGGGAGCAGTTCCGCCACCGTCTGCGCGTGGATGAGCGTGTGTGGCGCGCCGGTGGACGTGATGACGACATCCGCCCACGCCAGCGCGTCGGGCAATTGCTCCCAGCCGCACCAATCCCCGCCGATGGTGGCGGCAACGGCGGCGGCGCGTTCGGCGTCGCGGTTCAGCACGCGCACCGCGCCGACGGCATGTTCCGCCAGCGTGTGTGCGGCGATCTCCGCCATCTTGCCCGCGCCGATGAGCAGCACGCGGCGCGTGGCCAGGTCTCCCAATGTTTGCCTGGCCAGCGCGACGGCGGCGTGACTCACCGAGCCTGATCCATGCCCGATGCTCGTCTCATTGCGCGCCCTGCGCCCCGCGCTGATGGCATAACGAAACAGCATGGAAAGCTGCCGCCCCGCCGTCCCCTGCGCCAGCGCGTGTTGCAGCGCATCGCCCACCTGCCCCAAAATCTGAGCCTCGCCCACTACCATCGAATCCAGCCCTGCTGCCACCGCGAACAGATGGGACGCGACCGCTTCTCCGGTGTATGAATACAAATGGGGCACCAACGCATCCCTCGCAGCGCAATCCGGCTCGACCACAGCCCGGAGGGGTTCGCGCTTGCGATCCGCGAGGCTTAGCTCCCGGCGGGAGCACCCGGCGATGATCTCGCCATCCTCCCCGCAGAGCGTGTCGGGTGCTGCGAGCATTCCAGCACCAAACATCGCCCTCGCCCGTTCCAGCGCCGCTTCCGGCGAGGGCTGGTCGTCAGCGACATAGACCTCGAAGCGGTTGCAGGTGCTCAGCACCACCATCTCGCCGTTTGGGGCGGCGAATGATGGCTCCAGCGCGGCATAGGTCCGTGTCACCTGCTCGCGCAACGCGACGGGGGCCGTGCGAAAGCTCAATCCGACGAGCGCGATGGACATCCCGACACCTCAGCGATGGGGCATGGCACATTGATCATCTGATCGATCTGGGCGATGGCATCAGCCCGGCGACCGGCTCGCAGCAGATCCAGCACCTCAGTATCCACGATCTGATACCACCGGTCGCGGCGGCAATTGAAGCACGGCAAATGCTCGGCGATCACGGGGCGGCGCTCGCGCATCAGCGCCAGAAATTCGGCGTATTCAGGCCCGAACTCGCGCTCGAAGCGCTTGCGGATGCGATTGGATAGTGCCGGCGCAACGCCGTTGGTGGAGACGCCGATGGTGAGATCTCCCTGGCGCACAACCGAGACCGCGTAGAAATTGCAGTGCGGCGGATCGTCCACCACATTGCAGAGGATGTGGCGTGACTTTGCTTCATCCCACACCGCCGCATTCACCGCGCGGTCGTCGGTCGCGCCGATGACCATAAACGCCTCAGCGAGGTCGCCGGGCTGATATTCACGCTCGACATGCTCGATCTCACCCAGCGCGGCAAGGTCGCGCAATTTCGGGGTCAATTCGGGGCTGATGAGGGTGATCTTCGCGTCGCTTTCCAATAGTTGCAGCACCTTGCCCTCAGCGACAGTGCCGCCACCGATGATGACGGTGCGCACATCGCCCAGATTCGCCAGCAAAATGGGCAGGCCGGGAGAAACGCTCATGGGAAGTTATCCTTGTGGATGAAGTGATACGACGAGCTGGTGGCGTTGACAATCCTCAAATGCCGCCAGCATGGCGAAAAAGACCGCGTCTAGAAAGATGTGCAAGTCGGTATGGATGCGCACATCCTCGGCATCAAGTGGATCGCCGGGGGGACTGGGGCGCGTGGCGCGGATCAACGAGTCGCGGAAGAAGTAGAAGGCGCGCACGGTTTCCGGCAGCGACAAGCGGCGTTCCACCGCATCGCGGCCATAGTCACGCCCGATCTCTTCGGCTTCGCCCAGCACGGCTTCGCGGCCCGACTGGCGCGAAACATATTGCAGTGCAAGGCCAAGCAGCCGCCGTCCTTGCTCGCGTTTGTGCTCCAGTCCGGTTGAATCATGCGCGCCGCGCCATTGCGCGTCCGCCGGCACGCCGCTGTGGATCTGCCGCAAGGCGCGCGCCTCGATCTCTTGCGCCATCGGCGCGAGCGGCACCAGCGCCGTGCTCGCGCGCCGGTTCGACTCCACAAAGGCGCGCAGATCCGCTTCAGAAAAACGGCGATGGCCGCCGGGCGTGCGCAGATGCGCCACCAGGCCGCGCTCGGCCCAGTCACGCAGCGTGCTGGGATGTACCCCCACAAACGCTGCCGCCGCGCTCAGCGCCAGCCAGCGTTCCCCCGTGCCATCCGCCATGCGCTGACCACCCTTTCCGCCAAACCCTAGGAAATCTACAGATATCTCTCATAAACTATACCATTCTCCGGCTACCCTGTCGAGAGGAAGTGTGTCAGGAATTCTCTGTATCTTGAGCCAATAGCTTCTTTTGAAACAAAAGCCCCGTCCGAACCCCTCACATTCTGTACAAGCAGAGCATACAGAAACCAGAAAGGGGTAGGACGATGTCCTCGGCACAACATACCAACGCAAACGGTTTGATCGAATTTTACCAGGAATATTCCCCTGAGGAAGATCAGGATCGCACCAACGTTCACTATGAGATGCCGGTAGAGTTTTTCTACGCGGTCACCGGCGGCAAATGGAACGTCTATTCCTGCAATCTGTGGGATGTCGCGGGCGCGAACGATCCCACCAGCAGTCAGGAAGCCAAGCTGGACCGTTTCGCGCACCTGATGAACCTGCAACCGGGCCAGCGCATTTTGGATGTCGGCTGTGGCTGGGGTGGCCCGCTGACTTATCTGTGCCAGAAATATGGCGTGGAAGGCGTGGGGCTGACCCTTTCGCCCAAGCAAAAGGCGGCGGCGGACGAGCGCATCGCTCGCGCGGGGGTGAAGGCCGAGGTACAGGTGCGCCACTGGGAGCAATACACCGATGATCGCCCCTTTGACGCGGTATATACCGATGAGGTCATCGTCCACTTCTTCCATCTGGGCGATTTCTTCAAGAAGGCGTATTCGTTGCTGCGTGACGGCGGAGTGATGCTCAACAAAGAGCTGCATTACGTTCACCCGCGCTATAGCGAGATGAACCGCGCCATCTCGCACATCAACGAGATCTATGGTTTCACCGGCAACTATCGCCCCCTGGCGGAAGAACTGCGCCTGGCGAACGAGGCGGGCTTCGATGTGAAAGCCGTCGAGCAGATCCCGCTGTCGCAGTACAAAAAGACCGCCGGCAACTGGCTGGACAACATGGACGAGCACAAAGACGAGTTGATCAGCCTGGTTGGCGAGGAATATTACAAGCGATTCAAGGTCTATCTGCGCATCATCATGCGCACCTTCGCCGCCGAAACGATGACGCTGGATATGATCCTTTCGCAGAAACCGGTCAGCCAGAGCAAGGCGTGAGGCAGCGCACCAACAAGAGCCGGGGCATTGCCACTAGGATAAGCGACAATGCCCCAGCATGCGATAAACAGACGCCCACTATCGTTATGACGGCGGGCGTTGATTTTTGCCAGATGACATGCGAGCGTTGGAGGGGCGACCGGTAATTCAACTTTGTTGAAACACCGGTCGCCTCGAAGGTGTAAAGGGGCTAGTATTCCGCCGCGACGTAACATCGCAGCATAACGGCTCATCTGACGCTGCCAGTATATGCGCTTGATGACGCGTTGTCAAGGGGGTGAGGAAGCCGGCGAAAAAAATCGCGCCTCTCGCCGGAGATGGTAGAATATCGCTCAGGCGTGATGACAGCGCCGCAGGGGGATAATGCTGCATGGCGACTATTCTCATCATCGAAGATGCCGACGAATTGGCGCAGGTGCTGGCGCGCGAGCTGACGGCAGAAGGCTTTCAGGTGACGCTGGCCGCCACCGGCGAGGACGGCCTGGCGCGCTTCGCCCAGGCAGCGCCGGACCTGGTGGTGCTGGACTGGATGTTGCCGGGCATGAGCGGGCTGGATGTGCTGAGGCAAATCCGGGCTGGTTCGCCCACGCCGGTGATGATGCTGACGGCGCGCGATGCCGAGGCCGACCGCGTCACCGGCCTGGAAGTCGGCGCGGACGATTATCTGCCCAAGCCCTTTGCCATGCGCGAGTTCATCGCCCGCGTGCGCGCGTTGCTGCGGCGCGTGGAACTGGTGCGCCAGATGGTGCAAGCCGACCGTCGCCAGCATGGCGACCTCATCACCTATGGCCCCCTGGTGCTGGACGCCGCCGCGCACGCTGCCACCCTGCGCGGTGCATCGCTGGATCTCAGCCCCACAGAGTTCGCGCTGCTGCATCTGCTGCTGCGCAATCCCGGTCGCGCCTTCAGCCGGGCATATCTCATCGAGACGATCTGGGGCGAAACCGCCATCGACGGCGACCGCTCGGTGGATAACACGATTCTGCGGCTGCGCAAGAAACTGGGCGAGCTGGCGAACCGCATCGAAACGGTGTGGGGCATCGGCTATCGCCTGCGTGCGGAGGGCTAGCCATGAGCGCGCAGGCGCGACGCGAAGTCCGCCGGGGATTGCCCGCGTGGCAGGCGGGAGCGCAGGCGGCGGCCAGCATTGTGGCAGGCGGCATCATCCTGTTGATCTTGCGCGCCGCATTGCCCTTGATGCTGTTGTGGCAGATCCTCTCCATCATTGTCGGGCCGGGCGCGCTGATCTATTTCGCCGCCCGCTGGCGTCAACCGAATGGACCGAAGTGGCGGCAGGCGTTGATCGAGGCCGGCACGCTGCTGGGATGGGATCTGCTGCTGGTGGAAGTGACGCTCATTCTCGCGGGCATCATCGCGGGGCGCTCGTTGCCACAGTATACGCCGGCGCAAATTCGGGCGGCGGAAAGCAGCGCATATGGTTTTTCGCTGACGGTCTTCGTCATGGCGCGCGTGGTGGTGCGCCTGTGGAACTGGTGGGATGGGTTGCGGCGGCGCTATCTGCTGTGGTCGCTGACGCACAGCCTGCTCGCCGTCATCGCCGTCGGCGCGGCATCTTTCCTGGCGCTGCTCACCATCCTCAGCCAGATCTTCCAGCCGGGCTTCATCTTGAAATTGCTGCCGGACGCGGCGTTTTTGCTCGGCAGCGTGGCGGTGGCTGTGGTGGTTCTGTTGCCGCCTTTCGCGCTGGCTTCGTTCCTGGTGGTGCGGCGCACCACTGCCCGCCTGGAAGCCCTCACCAACGCGGCAGATGCCCTGCGGCGCGGCGATCTCGCGCAGCGCGTCAGCGTGACGGGGCAGGACGAGGTGGCGCAGTTGCAGGCGCATTTCAATGCGATGGCGCGCGATCTGGAACGAGCGCAAGCGGAATTGCGCAACGAGCGCGACACCGTCGCCGCCCTGCTGCGCGCCCGCCGTGAACTCATCGCCGCCGTCTCGCATGATCTGCGCACGCCCGTCGCCACCATGCGAGCATACCTCGAATCCCTCACCACGCGCTGGCAAGACCAGCCCGGCGAGCAGACCTCCCGCGATCTGGATGTGGCTTATCATGAGGTGCTGCACCTGCAAGGGCTGGTGGACGACCTGTTTTCGCTGGCCCGCGCCGATGTCGGCAAGCTGACGTTGCGCCGGGCACCGCTGGATGTCGCTGCGTTGCTTGAGCGCGTCGTGGCGGCAACCGCGCCGCATGCCTGGCAGGTTGGGCGCGTGACGGTCGCCGCGCAGACCCCGCCCAATCTTCCCCGCGCCCTGGCCGACGAGCGCCGCATGGAGCAGATTTTGCACAATCTGGTGCAGAATGCGGTGCGCCACACGCCCCCCGGCGGGCTGGTTGCGCTGAGCGCCACACCGGAAGGGAATATGCTGGCAGTGATGGTGCGTGACACCGGCTCCGGCATCCGGCGCGAGGATCTGCCTCACATCTTCGACCGCTATTTTCAGGCGGCCAGCGCAAGTGGGAGCCGTTCCGCCGGCGGTGCCGGCCTGGGCCTGGCGCTGGTGAAGGAATGGACCGAAGCGATGGGTGGCAGCGTCGCGGTCGCCAGCGAGCCGGGCGCGGGCAGTTGCTTCACCGTGCGCCTGCCGGCGTGCTAACCTGCCACCTCGCGCTGCCACAAGGCGCGGGCCAGATGGAGATCTTCATGGGAGGACCGGTCATACCTCCTTGACGGGGGCCAGGCGTTCGCATCCCATCCGCCCAAAGACGGCGGTGATGGCGGCGTATACCGCAACTTTGTCGCGTCGGGGCAGAGCCGGTTCCGTCACCCAGGTCTCGCGGGCGGATGCCGCGGATTTCATGCTGCGCATAGTGACAGATGAGCGCTATCTGTACCAAATGCCCCTCGCCACTTACCATCGAGCACGTGAGGAGTAACGAACTCGCGCTCTGTTTTCACGCATTCCTCTTAACTATATAAGTGTACTCTATCATTTGATCACCTGATCGCTCGCTTATCCATGAAGTGTATGCTAAGAAAGAGAGATTTCGCGCGCAAGGAACGTGCGCGCAGCATGGCAAAGGATGGATGATTTCCCTGATGACTCCCCGCATTCGCCGGCTCAGCATCGGCCTGAGCCTGATTGTTATCGGCGCATCGCTGGCGCTGGTGGCCGGGCGAGCGTTTTTCGCGCACGCCGCCCCGGAGCTGTTGCCCCTGGCACATTCCCAACCGGGGATCGGCGGTGGCACGCCGACCGGGCGTTTGCCGCAAGACCGCACGTTAGCAGTGACGTTTACCCTGTCATCACGCGACAAAGCTGGGCTGGAACGCTTCGTGGCGCAGGTCGGCACGCCGCGATCCGCCCATTATCATCAGTTTCTTGCGCCGGGGCAATTTGCCCGCGTTTTTGGGCCGGACCCTGCCGCCGTGCAGCGCGTGCTGGCATTCATCCAACAGTCCGGCTTGCACACGGACCGGGTGCAGAGCGGCGGCATGTTCATCACCGCCAGCGGCAGCGTACAGCGCATGGAAGCTGCCTTTCACACGCGCTTGAATACCTATCGCGACGCGCACGGGCGCAGCTTTTTCGCCAACGACAGCGTCTTGCGCCTGCCGGCAGGGATCGCGCCTTCGGTGCTGAGTGTGACGGGGCTGGATGATATCACCTTGCGGAGCCACCAGACCACTGCGCCGCGCGCCGCCAAGCCGCAACACGTGCGCGCGCCGAACGTGCCGGCGGGCTGCCCGCAAGCGGTGGGGCAAAATACCCTCACCCCGTCGCAGCTCGCCACCGCGTATAATTTTCCCAGCAATCTCACCGGCGCAGGGCAAAGCCTGGCGCTGATCGAGTTCGATGGCTATCTGCTGAGCGACATCGGCGTCTATGCCTCGTGTTTTGCGCCGAAGGTCAACGTCAGCAGCGTCGTCAGCCCACGCCTGGTGGATCTTGCCAGCGCGTTGCCGGCGGGGGATGGAGCCATCGAAGACGAGCTGGATATCGAGGTTGCGCTGGGCATGGCTCCCGGCTTGAGCACGATCCACGTCTATGAAGCGCCGAACACCAATCAAGGTTTGATTGATATGATGGCTGCCGTTGCCAATGACGACAAGGATGCGACGGTCAGCGATAGTTGGGGCGCGTGCGAAAGCGATACGGGGTTCAGCGTTGCCGCCAGCGAAGAGATGGCGTTCTTGCAGATGGCCGCGCAGGGTCAGGGCGTCTATGTGGCGGCGGGCGACAGCGGCGCGTATGACTGCCTCAACGACGCCGGCAGCGATCCCTATTATCACGGGCGCACCGTCAGCCCGGACGATCCGGCGAGCGATCCGTATGTGACGGCGGTGGGGGGCACCACGCTGACGGTTAACGCCAGCACCGCGTCATATATGGGCGAGACGGTGTGGAACAACATCAACCTGCCGGAGCCGGTGCTGGGCGCGACGGGCGGGGGCTTGAGCCAGTTCTGGGCCGCGCCGACCTGGCAGCAGAGTTCGCAAGCAACCACATCCAGCGGCGGCATCAGCGATCCCGGCGGCGCGCGGGCGATTCCCGATATCTCCGCCGACGCCGATCCGCAGACGGGCTACGCGGAATATTGCACCGCTGGCGCGATCTGCGCTTCTGCGCCGGCAAGCTGGTTCGATATCGGCGGCACGTCTGCTGCCGCGCCGCTGTGGGCCGCGCTGGCTGCGCTGGCAAATCAGGCGGCAAATGCGCGTGTCGGCCTCATCACCCCCGCGCTGTACAGCCTGTATGGCGTTGACACCGTTGGGAAAGCGGCGGCAGGCATCACGCTCGGCGGCACCACGTATTACGATTACGCCACCCAGCAGAACGGTTCCACGCCCAGCGGCGGCCAGATCGTCTTCAACGATATCACCAGCGGCAACAATTCGTTCCCCAGCGCGCAGGGCTTCTTGCCGGGCTACAGCGCGCAGGTCGGCTATGACGCCGCCAGCGGGTTGGGATCGATGCAAGCGCAGGCGGTGATCAACTTCCTGAAAAATAACCTGCGCTTCACCGCGCCCCGGCTATATCTGGCTGCGCAAGGCAACGACAAGCGCTACTGGCTGTCAGGCTATTTTCTCAACAACGGCGACAACAATATGGTGCCGGATTCGCCTCAGGCATCAAACTGGTTGCCGCTCGGCACGCAAACCTTCGCGGGCGCGCCGGGCATCGCGGACAACGGCAGCGCCGTTGCCAGTCTCGGCAGCAACGCCGGGCTGATGTGGATCGCGGGTGTCGGCACGGATGGCAAGCTGCACATCGGCGCGTGGAATTCCAGCACCATGAGCTTTGGGGGCTGGCAGAGCGCGCCGGGAACGACCACGTGCACCGGCAACGCGGCGGCGGCCTATGCGAAAAATACGCTGCTTATCACGTGCATGACATCTGCCGGCGGGTTGGTCATCGATGCCTATAACACCATCAACGGCACGTGGGGCGGCTGGGCCACCATCGGTGGCGGGCTGACGGCATCTCCGGCGATGGCGACTGACGGCAACCAACTGCTGATCTTTGCTCAGACAAAGCAGAGCGACTGGTTCAACACCTATGCCATTGGCAGCGGCGCGCTGGGCCAGTGGCGGCACATCGCCACCACCTGCCAGGCCACGCCTGCTCTGACCTATGCCGGTGATGAGCAGTTCGCGTTGTCGTGCATCGCCAACGATACCAGCACCATGTGGGCGAACACGTTCGATCTCGGCAAAGGCACCCTCAGCGGCTGGGTGAATCTGGGCGCGCCGCATGGGATAGGCTTCCACAACGCGACCTCCATCGCAGTGGATGCGCTGGATACGCCCGGCGTGCTGCTGTATACCGGCGAGGGCAAGAACAACGCGGCCTATGTGTTGCTGGTGACCGCGAACTCGTTCTATGCCTATGTGAGTGGCTGGCAGAGCGCATCACTGCCCGGCATCTTCGCTTCCAACGCTGCGACGGATTATTTTGGGGTGTAGCCCCACCCCCAACCCCCTCCCCAG
>JAJPKG010000378.1 GCA_021323815.1 Pseudomonadota bacterium | reverse complement strand
CATGGAAAAACGAGAGCGGATCGCCGTAGCGGATGGCGCAATAAAGGGCGAAGGTGCCAATGCCCAGCGGCACCGCGCACAGCGCCAGCACGCCGCGCACCAGATCGCGCAGCCAGCCCCACGAGGGTCGCCACGCGCGCACGGTGAATAGCCGGTCGTCCCATTCGGCGCGCAGATCGTCCCACAGGGAGCTGCGGGCACGCCAGCGCAATGCCAACATCGCCCACCACCCCTGCTGGCGGCCAAATTCCCAGATCATCGGCAGCCATAGCACCAGGCTGGTGGAGCGCGTCAGCGCGGCGAAATAGGCACAGGTCGCCGCGCCCCACCACCAACCGCGCCGCATGCAATAGAGCGCCCACACCGCCAACCCCAAAAACAGCCCTTCGGTGTAAGGCGCAAGCAAGAACAGCGCCAGCGGATAGGCCGCCAGCACGCGCACGGCGGGCAGCGCGGCGGCGCGATCCTTGAACTCATGCGCGGCCAGCAGCCCCATGCCGATGAAGGCCGCCAGCGACCCAGCATAGCTGATGATGAGCGAACACAACAACAGATTTTGCTCGCCGAAGATCCGCCAGCACACATGCAGCAGCGCCGGAAAGAGCGGGAAATAGACGGTCGATTCCTTGCTGTAGTAGCCTGCCCGCGCAATGGCGTAATACCAAACGCTATCCCACTGCTCCCACCCACGCAAGATGGTCAACGGGGCCAGCGGCGTAGTGGGCGTCTTGTCGTGGGCGAACAGCACCGCCATATAGGTGAAGACCAACAGCATAAGGCGCGTCAGCAGCCAGAACGCCGCTGACCGAAAGACGACGGTCCGCGTCGCCGCTGTCATCCATTCCCGCGCTGTCGCCGTTTGCCGCGCAATCACCTGCGTCACCGCCATCGCTCACCCTCGCTTTGGTTGCAGATTTCTTCTCCACCATATAAACGCACGGGCAAGGGAAAGAGCGACAGCAGCAAGCAGCGATAGGGAGTGAGTACGGGCGTGCCTGAAAAGGGGGCAGACCAAGCGAGCGGGATCAAGCGAGGAAAACACACTTCCCCATCGCCGGTTGGTCAACGCTTGGAATGTGCTTTCTGGGCGCAGAGTGAATCAGCCAGGTGCCTTTCGATTTCTTCAGGCAATGGTTGGAGATCAGGGTTGGTGGTGAGATCCGCCAACTGGGCACGCAAAGCATGGCGAGCGCGATACACCCGCACTTTCACGGCGGAAAGCGAGATGCCCAGCGCTTCCGCCGCCTCGCGCATCGGCATGCCGTCGAGTTCGACCAGCACAAATGCTGTGCGCAGGGTAGGGGGCAAGGTAGAGAGCGCGGCATCAATGGCTGCGGACAATTCGGCGTTCATCGCCGCCATTTCCGGCAAGTCTGCCGGCTTGGTGGTGGGCAGCGGCATATCCTGCGACAACGGCGCATTCTGGCTGGAAGAGCGACGCAGGTGCATCAGGGCGGTATTCACCACAATGCGATGCAACCATGTCCCCAGGCTGCTGTGCCCCGAAAAGTCGCCGATATGGCCGCACGCCGAGATGAAGGCCTCCTGAAGCACATCCTCTGCTTCATCGGCGTCTCCAACCATCTGCTGTGCCAGGCGCAACAGCCGAGGGGCATAGCGTTTCAGCAGACAAGTACATGCCAGGCGATCTCCACGTTGCAATCCACTGAGCAATTCCTGTTCATCAGCATAGACGTGCAGATCCACGTCCCAGGGTTTCTGCATGAGAGCGATCCTTTTCCTGCCACCACTCTTCTGAGCATAGCCGCATGTTAGGGCATTTTGCAAGAGCTATATGAAGTCCTGTAACCATTGCGCATTTTTTGCATCCAACACAGTGAAGATGCTCAATGAGAGCATCCACCATCATACATACCACAGAACGGATTCGCATCACATGACAGACATGACCCCAGTTTCGCCTCTGCTTTCCGCGCGGGCACTTGCACAAGAATTGCAGCGCGACGCGCGCCTGACGGTGTTGGATGTGCGCACACCGGCAGAGTATGCCGCAGAACACATTGCCCAGAGTTTCAACATTCCGTTAGATCAATTGGCCGCCAACGCGGCGACCTTGCATGAATTGCTGCAAGGCCCAACTGTGCTCGTGTGCCGCAGCGGCGCGCGCGCCAGCCAGGCAGCATTGATCCTGAGCGAAGCGGATATTCCCCAGGTTCATGTGCTGGAAGGGGGCCTCACCTCCTGGACCGCCGCCGGATTGCCGGTGATTCGCGGGCACGCTCCCTGGCCCATTGAGCGCCAGGTACGCGGCATTGCCGGCGGCATGGTGTTGCTTGGCGCGCTGGGGGGCCTGTTCATCTGGAAACCCCTCACTGCCGTCGCCGCGCTGGTGGGAACGGGCCTCACGATCTCTGCCATCACCGATTCCTGCTTGATGGCTCAGATGCTGGGAAAATTGCCCTTCAATCGCGCTCCGACATGTTCCAGCGAGCAACTTATCGCTCAGTTGCAAGCGGCGCGATAAGCGTGCAAAAAGAAAGAGGAAACGATGTTCTTACGACAGATCTATCAACGCGATCTCGCGCAGGCAAGCTACTTTATTGGATGCCAGGCAAGTGGTGAAGCGCTGGTTATCGATCCTAACCGCGATATCCAGCAGTACCTGGATCTTGCCGCGAAAGAGGGGATGCGCATCACAGCGGTGACCGAAACGCACATCCACGCCGATTTTGTATCGGGCGCGCGTGAGTTGGCTGCGCGTACCGGCGCGACCCTCTACCTTTCCGATGAAGGCCCGGCGGCGTGGAAATATAGCTATGCCCAGGAAGCACAAGCGCATCTGTTGCATGACGGCGACCGCTTTCAGGTGGGCAATGTGATCATCGAAGCCTGGCACACCCCCGGCCACACGCCGGAACACCTGTCATTTTTGGTGACGGACGGCGCGCATGCCGAGGAGCCGATGGGCATCGCGACCGGCGATTTCGTCTTTGTCGGTGACGTTGGCCGCCCTGATCTCTTAGAGCGCGCTGCCGGCATCAGCGGCACCATGCGAGACGGTGCTGCGCATCTGTTTGATTCCCTGCAACGGTTCAAGACGCTGCCCGACTATGTGCAGGTGTGGCCGGGACACGGTGCCGGCAGTGCGTGCGGTAAGGCGCTGGGGGCAGTTCCCCAAAGCACCGTCGGCTATGAAAAGCGCTACAACTGGGGATTACTCACCACCGACCGCGAGGCGTTCATCGAGACGGTCCTGGCGGGGCAACCAGAGCCTCCCGCCTATTTCGCCCGGATGAAACAGGTCAATCGCGCTGGGCCGGCACTGAGCGCGTCGCAGCGCATCCAGCAGTTGCGGGAAAGCGACCTCACGCGGCTGCTCGAAGCTGATACGCTGGTGGTGGATCTGCGCGATCCCGCAGCTTTCGCGGCGAGACATATTCCCGGCACGGTGAATCTCGCCCTGGCAGGCTCGTTCCTCACCTGGGTGGGATGGCTGGTTCCAGCCGAGCAGCCTGTGGCGCTGATCGGATCTGCGGCTCAGGCCGAGCGCGCGCGCAAGCTGATGCATCTGATCGGGCTGGATCGCGTCCAGGGATATTGGACGCCATCTGTGCTCGATGCCTGGCAGAGCCAGGGCCGAGCGCTGGGAAGCATCACGCGCATCACGCCGGATGAAGCGCGGGAGCGGCTGGCGGCAGAGGATTTCGCAGTCGTGGATGTACGCTTCACCAGCGAATATGCAATGGGCCACCTGGAAAACAGCCTGCACATGCCTCTGCCCCAACTTGCCCAGCAGGCGGAGCGCCTTTCCCGGCAACAACCGGTGCTGGTTTATTGCCAGGGCGGAATGCGCTCACCCATCGCCGCAAGCATTCTGGCGCGCGCGGGCTTCACCCAGATCTACGACCTCATTGGCGGATATCATGCGTGGTCTGCCGCCTCACGCCCCCAGATTGCGACAGCCACAGCCTAGCGCTGGGGGCGGCCCGTCGGCTAAAACAGCGAGAGAACAATTGGAGCGAAAAAGCAATGCTGTTTGTAGAAATCCTCGTTTTGGGCGCGGCCATCGGTCTCGCGCTTGGTCTGCTTGGCGGGGGAGGATCGATTCTTACCGTGCCGATCCTGGTGTATCTGGTGCGGATGGATGCACATATCGCCATTGCCGCGTCACTTCTGATTGTGGGCGCGAATGCGCTCATCGGCGCGATCATGCATTATCGTGATGGGCATGTGCAATTGCGTCCGGCATTGCTGTTTGGTGCGCTCGGTGTTGTCGCCGCGTTTGCGGGAGCGCGGCTTTCCAAGCTGGTGAGCAGCCCTGTGTTGTTAATGCTGTTCGCCGTGTTGATGCTGGTCATTGCCGTGGCCATGCTGACGCAGCGACCATCTGAGCCTTCCGCGGTGCCAAGTCATCCGCCGGTGGTTTGGTGGCGCGTGGCGCTGGGGGGAATCGGCGTAGGATTCTTGACCGGTTTCCTGGGCGTCGGAGGCGGCTTTCTGGTGGTGCCGGCGCTGGTGTTCCTGCTGGGGATGCAGATGCACGACGCCGTTGGCTCGTCTCTGGTGGTCATCGCCCTCAACAGCGCCGCCGGCGTCGCGGGGCACCTGGGAGACGGCGCGTTTCCCTGGGGAACGATTCTGCTATTCGTTGCAGCAGGCATGGGAGGCTTGCTGGTGGGACGCCGGGTGCTCCTGCATATCTCTGCCGTGCGCTTGCGCCAGGCGTTCTCAGGATTTGTCATCGCGCTGGGACTCACCCTCCTGACAATAAACATCCCGTTGGTGGTAACTATGCTGGCTAAGCGCCAATAACAGAGCGTGCGCTGCGTGCTGAGCGGTTCTTGTGAGCGCAAACATGGCGTTTGCGTGTATATCATCGAAATATGATGGGGGAGGTCATCGTCACGGGATACTCTCCGCGCTCTCCCATCTGCGATGAAGGCTCACGATACCGTCTCGGCGTATTGCTGGCATCTATAATGCCGTGTAACACCATAGCGCGGACAGCGCGTGGCACGCATGTCGGGGGCTGAACCCCCCGGCTCGAAAAGACCAACCCCTCCGGGCTGTCCGGGGGACGTGGGAAAACATCATAAGGATGCTAGCGAGTGAGAGGAGATACATCCGT
>JAJPKG010000494.1 GCA_021323815.1 Pseudomonadota bacterium | reverse complement strand
TCGCCGCTATATCACCGAGTGCCAGGGCAAGTGATGGCCTTATCGGCCATCGGCGCTTTCATCCCTATCCCCTAAAGGGGATGGGAATTCCCGCGCCGTTCTTTAAAATTGAAAGATTTGGATCCTCGACGTTTTATCCTCTATTGGTAGTGTCCTCTTCCTATATTTATAGGAAAGCGCAAACCTTGACACATCGCAACTCGCCGGCATATACTGTATGTCAACAGCATACAAAGCGAAGCGCCGGATCAGTAGGTGACACGCAGCACCTTTCAGCGAGCCGCGAGAGTGCAAGGCGGCGGGTGAGCGCCACCGAACCCACCGGCAACGAGCGCGACCCGCAAGGGCATCCCGGTTCCCCGTCCGCCGGTTATCACGGACGCCACAACATGGAACAATTGTGGGCAGAGGTGGAGCAGCCGCATATGGGCGGCGCGCTCAAGCGAGGTGGTATCGCGGTACAGCTTTTCGTATCGTCCTCGGAGTCGAAACGCGACTCCTGGGGGCGTTTTTTCTTGCCCGCGTGGGTCGCGCCAAGCATTCGCAGGAGACGCGACATGGCAAGCAAGAAAAAGGCTGACGTGGCCAAAGACGAGCAGGCCGCGCAACAAGCGCAGGCGCAGCAAGAGGCGCGCTACGTCGAAGATCTGGCCGACATGGACGATTTCGCTCAGTGGTATCACGCCGTCGTGCGCAAGGCCGACATGGCAGACGAATCGCCGGTGCGCGGCTGCATGATCATCAAACCCTATGGTTACGCGCTGTGGGAAGCCATCCAGCGCGGCGTGGACGAGCGCATCAAGCTGACGGGGCATGAGAATCTGTATTTTCCGCTGTTCATCCCCATGAGCTTTTTGCAAAAAGAGGCGCAGCACGTGGAAGGCTTCGCGCCGGAACTGGCTGTCGTCACCGTCGGCGGCGGCGAGGAACTGGTTGAGCCGCTGGCGGTGCGCCCAACGTCCGAAACCATCATCGGTCACACGTATGCCAAGTGGGTGCAGTCGTACCGCGATCTGCCGCTGCTCTATAACCAGTGGGCCAACGTGGTGCGCTGGGAAAAACGCACGCGCCCCTTCCTGCGCACCTCGGAATTCCTCTGGCAAGAGGGCCACACCGTCCACCGCACAGAGGAAGAGGCCGAAGCCGAGACGCTGAAGATCCTGGATGATGTCTATGCTGATTTTGCCGAGAAGGAACTGGCAATTCCGGTCATCAAGGGCCGCAAGACCGAATCCGAGAAGTTCGCTGGCGCGTTGCGGTCCTATTCGATGGAAGCGATGATGGGCGACGGCAAGGCGCTGCAAGCCGGCACCTCGCACAACCTGGGGCAAAACTTCGCCCGCGCCTTCGACATCCAGTTTTTGGATGCCGACGGGACGCGCAAGTTCGCCTGGACGACCTCGTGGGGCGTTTCCACCCGCCTGATTGGGGCGGTGATCATGGTGCATGGCGACGAGACGGGCTTGAAGATGCCCCCTCGCGTCGCGCCCATCCAGGTGGTGATCGTACCCATCTGGCGCAAGGACGAGGAGCGCGCTCAGGTGGCCGCCGCCGTGGACGCGGTGGAACGTGATCTGCGCGCCGCCGGCCTTCGCGTGCGCAGCGACTGGCGCGAGCAGACGCCCGGCTATAAATTCAACGACTGGGAACTGCGCGGCGTGCCTTTGCGGCTGGAAATCGGCCCCAAAGACGTGCAGAAGGATCAAGCGGTGCTGGTGCGACGCGATACCCGCGCCAAAGAGTTCGTCGCTCGTGGCGACCTCGTCAGCCGCGCCCGCGCATTGCTGGATGAGATCCAGCAAGCGCTGTATGACGCGGCGTTGGCCTTCCGCAAGCAGCGGACGTATCAGGCGCAAACGTTCGACGAGCTGGCGGCGCGCATGGCTGACCGCGCCAACCTGGGCTTCGTGGAAGCCTGGTGGTGTGGCGACGCGCAGTGTGAAGCTGAAGTGAAGGCCAAAACCCAGGCCACCATCCGTTGCCTGCCTTTCGAGCGCAGCACCGGCGAATCGTCCGGCACATGCGTTTATTGCGGCAAAGATGCCCAGGAATGGGCGATCTTCGCCAAAGCGTATTAGGAGAAAAGGGCCGGGAACGCGAAGAGCGTGAAGGAAGCGAAGGAACAAGAACTATGTGAAGACGAATCGAGAATGAATGCGGGAAATTGTTCGCGACAGTTCCTCACATGATCTTCGCGGCCTTCGTCATCTTCGTGGCCTTCGCGTTCCCGTCCATCATTTGCGGTCACACCCCACCCGGCGCTACAATGTGGGTGCAGGTTGAGGATGTGGCCCCGCCCTTGCGTGGCACACAAACGCGCAAGCGAACATCATCAGTGGAGGATAGCCGCTTACGGCACAACTCATTCATCACCATCGCGCACCGGAGCGCGCATTTCTCATCGCCGTCGATAGCGATGATCCCAATTCCTCGTGGGACGCCGCCGACTCCCTGGCGGAGTTGGCCTCGCTTGCCCGCACTGCCGGAGCCGAGGTGGTCGGCACGGCGCTGCAACATCTCCCCCGGCGCGACCCCGCCACGTATCTTGGCAAAGGGCGCGCCGCCCAGGTCGCGGAAGAATGCGCCAGGCGTGGTGTGACGCTGGTCATTGCCGACGACGAACTGACCCCCGCCCAGCAGCGCACGATGGAAGAGGTGCTGCACTGCACCGTGCTGGACCGCACGGCGCTGATTCTCGACATCTTCGCGCAACACGCTCGCACGCGCGAGGGCCAGTTGCAGGTGGAACTGGCGCAATACGAATATCGCCTGCCCCGGCTGGCGGGTTCGCGCGAGCACCTTTCTCGCTTGGGTGGCGGCTCGCGTGGCGCAACGGGCGGCACCGGCGGGGCCATCGGGGCACGTGGTCCTGGTGAAACCAAACTGGAAATCGACCGTCGCCGGGTGCGGGCACGCATCGCGCAACTCAAGCGCGAGATCGAAGAGGTGCGCGAGCAGCGCACGCGCCAGCGCAGCTTGCGCACAGCCCAGGCATTGCCGGTGGTGGCTGTTGTCGGCTACACCAACGCCGGCAAGTCCACCCTTTTCAACGCGCTCACCGCGTCGGATGTGCTGGTGGAAGACAAGCTCTTTGCCACGCTGGACCCCACCACGCGCCATCTGGTGCTGCCCAGCCACCAAGAGATCTTGCTGAGCGACACCGTGGGATTCATCCAGAAGTTGCCCACACAACTGATCGCCGCGTTTCGCGCCACACTGGAAGAGGTGCAAGACGCCGACGTGTTGCTGGAAGTGGTGGATATCACCCACGAAAACGCTGTTGAGCAGAGCGAGACGGTGCAAGAAGTGCTGCACGAACTTGGCGCAGCAGACAAACCCCGCGTCACCGCGCTCAACAAGATCGACAAGCTGGACGATCCCGACGAGGTCGATTTGTCGCTTTTCCCCAACGCCGTCGCCATCTCGGCCATCAACCGCACCGGCTTCCCAGAGTTGCTGGAGATGATCGGGCGCGTGGTGGCCGCGACCATGGAACACGTCACCGTCGAGATTCCCTTTGAGCGCGGCGATCTGGTGGAACTGTTTCACCGGCGCGGGCGCGTGCAGGCGGAAGATCACACGCCGCTGGGCACCATGCTCATCGGCTATCTGCCCAGACCGTTGCGCGGCGTCTTTCGCGCCTTTGAAATTCGCCCCGCCGGCACACACTAAAAGAGCGGGCGGATGGCTTCAACCGCTCGCTCTTCCT
>JAJPKG010000023.1 GCA_021323815.1 Pseudomonadota bacterium | reverse complement strand
TGGGTCTTGAAGCGCAACCCAACCTGTCACGCACGCAGCGCACCAAGCGTGCCCTGGCAGCCATCGACACCATCGGCCTCGACGGCTTTGAGGATGCGTATCCCAAAGAGCTTTCGGGCGGCATGCGCCAGCGCGTCGGCTTCGCCCGCGCCCTGGTGGTGGAGCCCGAACTGCTTTTCATGGACGAACCCTTTAGCGCGCTGGATGTGCTGACAGCGGAGAATCTGCGCAACGAATTGATGCGCCTGTGGCGCGAGGGGCGCATCCCGACGAAGGCGATTTTGCTGGTGACGCACAGCATCGAGGAAGCGGTGACGATGGCTGACCGCATCGTGGTCATGGGGCACGATCCTGGTCGCATCCGCGCCATCCTCAACGGGTTGCCGCTCAGCGAACGCATGGTGAAATCCCCGGCGCAAGAAGCGCTGATCGATCTGGTGTATACGCTGATCACGCAGCCGGACGAAGAGGCGGCGGATCTCATCGCGGCAGCCCAGCAACAGGCCAACGTCTCTGAGGTGAACCCCAAACCACGCGCCGAGCCGAAACCCTATCAAGTGCTGCCGCACGTGAAGATCGGTGTCATCAACGGGCTATGCGAGCGCGTGCTGCGCGCCGGGGGGCGTCAAGACCTGCCCGCCATTGCCCAGCAACTGCAACTGGAACTGGACGATCTGTTGCCCATCGTGGAAGCCATCGAACTGCTGGATTTTGGCGAGGCGACCGGCGGCGATCTGGTGTTGAGCGAGGCCGGTCGCAAACTGGCCGAGAGCGACGAACTGGCCGACAAGGAGATCTTCCGCGAGCAATGCCTGGCCAACGTGGAATTGATCCGGCAGATCTATGAAGCACTGGAACGTGCCGACGACCATGAACTGGACGAAGCCGAGGTGCTCCAACGCCTGGAGGACTATTTCAGCCCCGAAGAGGCACGCCGTCAGCTCGACACCGCCATCGACTGGGCGCGCTATGCCGAACTCTTCGCCTATGACGACGAAACGGGGCTGCTTTACCTCGAGGAGCCGGTTCCTGCGGGGAATGGGGAGTAGGGCGAAGAGCGACGGGACACGGAGGTCACGAAAAATTCCACGAAGGACACGGAATATGGGGTGGATAATGGAGATTATCTGCCCCATCTCGATGTCTGTTGTAGAATGAGCAGAAAGAAAAGATTCAGTTGAACTGGCTGCCTTGCGCGGGCAATCGCTTGATGGTCATAAATGATCTCGATATAAGACCGATGCGGTAGAAGAGGAACGGTCAATCTCCGTCATCTCCTGCGCAGATCTGGTAAGCATCCACTGCGAAAAGCTTAGAGAATACTTTGATGCGATAATCTATTCTATTTCTTGGATGTCTATGACATGATCATTTGCTGTGCGATAGGTGATGGCAAGCTGCGTGCCAGTGGACTGAGCGCGAAAACGAAAGCGCGGGGCTACGCCGAAAATATGGTTTGTGCCATCTGCTGCTGCGAAAACAATTATGGTATGGGGTCTGCTTGATGAGCCAAACGCTTTCCATCGGAGAATTTTTCCTTCGATTGTTGTTATAGGCGAATGGTTGATGCGCTGCCAGGTAGGAATAAGCCGGCTACCGAGAATAATCATGACCAAGCCGAGCGCTGAAAAGAATCCAGTAAAGATTTCCACTCCCACAGCATCCGAGCGTGAATGTAGATGGCTATTGGCAACAGCAAAGAACCAGCACATCAGTCCGATGTAAGCAGCCCCACCAAGTATTAATGTGATACTTAATGCAACAATCGATGCAGGGGAAGAATAGCGCACTCCCAGGCTATAGAGCCAAAAGGCGCGACGCATCGCTCGTTTTTCTTCTGCATGTGGTTGAGTCTCATTCGGCGGTGGCTCCTCGAGATGATGGGCTGCGACTTCCTCAGCAATTTGCGATGCTCGATCCTTAGTGATAGGCTTATCACCTAACCGGCGCAAGAGCATGACATAGCCGTTTCCTCGCCTCACTTCTAACTCAAAGTGGCAGCCCGATGCCCTGATATACTTTTCCCACGAAGATGGGAGCACGTACCATTGTGCGCTCTCTTCACTCTGCCCAATACGAGCGAACACGATAAATGGCAGATGTTGGATGATGGCAACACAAACTCCACCAATAACAGTGATTCCATTGGCTTGCATCCGCCTCAATGCCAGGTGCCAGCTCATCATGAGAATAACAAATGCTATGATGCATCCTACCAGCATGAGAACTGCGCTGGGAAAGGTTTGCACAATTGAGGTAAAGGAGATCGCATGACCTGGTTCGTGTATGCGAACCACATCAAAGATAAAGATGCTAAGACACAAAATAAAGAACAGGCCCATAAACCCAAAGGCATTTCGATTTGATCGCAGTAAGCTGGCTGATTGCCCCCAACCCAGGTAATAGCGCAAAATCAAATATGACTCCAACCAACGATTTTTCAGATACATACGTTTCCCTTGTTCGCTATCCTCCATGAGCTTTCTTTTGGTTATATCATGCTCTGCAATGCTTGTTGTCTCTTTATCTGCTCAGAATGCCACGTGATCAATCCCCATCATAGAGACATTGGTCATCCCTTTTGACAATGGAGAGAGCGGCGAAAGATAATAGAAGCGTGTGGAGTCATTGAGGAGGTGGTAGGGGCATGCCATATATTCTGATTCGCGTTCTCGCGATTCTTCTGGGCAGGGGCATCAGAAAGCTTATCGTAAACCGTGCTGCCATTCAATCAAATTTGAAGAATTTTACCTTTTCAAGCATCATCTATCGTTTTGAGCCTAGCTTTTTTTGGGTGAAGCCGGAGCATGTTGCCTTGCTTGAACATGTTATCCGCGAACTTTCCGAGATTCCGTGGGGCGAAGCTCCTGTTGATGACACCCAGGCAATGGCCCTTTATCGTCAGGGGCATGTCGCATTGATTGAGATGAGCGGCGACTGGTCAAAAGCGCCTGCTGCCGCGCGTCATTTTCTGCGCTGCCCTACGTCTCTGGCTTACACCGGCGTCGCTGAAGTTATCTATGCGCTTTCCTATGTGTCAGGTGATCGCTATGTTCCAGTGGGGATAGCCGCTGCTGCCAAATGGACGGAAGCCGCCATAGCGCAAGATCCACTGCAACCAGAGCCGTGGATTGAGCGAGCGATCATTTTAACGAAGGGGCGCTCAAAAGCTGATCTTGTCCTCGCCGAATTGGCGCTGGCAAAGGGACGCGAGCTTGCTCCACGCCATTCACGCTTACCCGCAGCAGAAAGTGCCTATTACACGCGGCTTGGAAATTATCGGGCGGCAGAGACCGCTCTTTTGCGCGGGCTTGATTATGCGAAAGAGGGTCGCCTTTCGCCAATGGAGCGACGAGCATTACTGAATGCCCTGGCGATGAACTACGATCTGCAACATCGTCCACACGATGCCCTTGCCACCTATCGCACCATAACCACCGAATTTCCAGAGTATGCCTGGGGATGGCATAACGCTTCGCTGGCGTTGTTGCGCGCCGGGCAATTGGAGGAAGCGCTGCGTTACAGTGATACAGCGATCTCCCTCATGCCCTTTCCGCTGGCGCAACAAACCAACCAACACATTCGGCAGCGATTGTGGCAGAGTCAGACAATCTCATCTTCACATGCCTCATAGGTGAGGGAGGTTTATCTGCCTCAACTTTTCTCCTCCCTCATGCGTTCTATCTTCAGGTGA
>JAJPKG010000100.1 GCA_021323815.1 Pseudomonadota bacterium | reverse complement strand
TGGCCCAATGGCGCGCTCGCCGCTTGCGCCTGGCCATGCACTCAGCATCGGAACCGGCGGCACCGGCAGAAACACCCTCAGCCGCACCACAGAGCCGCCTTCATGCGCTTATCAGGCGGCTTGTGCATCCACGCGATCTCGCAGAACGGCGGCTGCGCCTGCTGGCGTTGATGGGCCTCTGCATCGGTCTGATGGGCGATCTGGAGCCGGGTTTGTGGCCGATGCCGCTGCTGCTGTTGCTGGTGACGCTGGGGATGTGGTGGCGACGCCGCGCTGAGGGCCGCGCCGCGTTGCTGGATGCGGCGGCGCAGGACGGCGGCATCATCCTTGCCGCCCTGCCGGCGTTTTGGTATCCCCTCTCGCGGGTGTGGGGCTTCCCGCCCAGCAGCCCATTCCTAGCACGCGATGCCGTGCGGCAACCAGCGCTCGCGCCGTTTACCGTGAGCTTCTGGCAGCATGTGCCGCAAAATCTGTGGAACGTCGCGCAGGTGTTGGTGACGCAAAATTACAACGCTGCCGGGCCGGTCGCGGGCGACATTCCCATCCTGCCCGCGCTGCTGCTGCCGTTTGTCATCATCGGCGCGGGCATTGCCCTGCGACGCTGGCGCAACGCGGAATCCGTCATGCTGGGGGTGCTGGCGCTGTTGCCGTTTGGGGTGGCACTGGCAGTGGCCGAGCCGGTTAGCGTCATCGAAGCGGCGACGGTGCTGCCCATCGCCTGCATCTTGCCTGCGCTGGGGCTGGAAGAGGTCGCGCACTGGCTGGCAACCGTGTCGCTGGTGGTGACGGGACCCGTCAACACCGTGTTCATCTCGCGGCGCAACATGCTGACGGTAGCGTTGCTGCTGATCCTGCTGATCGCCACCGTCAGCACCTTCTTCTGGTATTTCGCCAGCACCATCGTCGGCCCGACGCACATTGTCCGGCCCGCCTAAAAGAAGCCGGCGGGCAACTCCTCCCCTATCAGCCTGCAAAGGCAGGCTTTATGGCCTGATAAAAGCTGAACTGGGATGGGAGCGTGTTTGTGTCTTTGCATCATATCACAGGGCGCTGGGTAGAAGACACTCCACTTGTCCTGGCAGTTGCATCTGCTGAGGCGGCGCGGTACAGTGAAAGGTGAATCGTGAGGTGGCACCAGGTGCGTGTCATCCGAACTCATCCGCATCGAGGCCGTCCCATGCTTGATACGTCGCTCGTTCCCGCCACTGCGCCGGATCTCACCGGCGTACGCCAATATTTCCCCTCGTTCGCCCAGCAGGTGAATGGTCAGCCTATCATCTATTTCGACAACCCCGGCGGCACGCAGGTGCCACAGCAGGTCATCGAAGCGACCAGCGAATATTTCCTCTATGCCAATGCCAACACGCATGGCGCGTTTTCTACCAGCCAGCGCACGGATACGATCATCGCCGAGGCGCGCTCCGCGATGGCAGATCTGCTGAACTGCGACGCAGGCGAGATCGTCTTCGGCCCCAACATGACCACGCTGACTTTTGCCCTCAGCCGCGCCATCGCCCGCGATCTGCAACCCGGCGACGAGATCGTCACCACCACGCTTGACCACGATGCCAACATCGCCCCCTGGCGCGCCATTGCAGCGGATAAAGGGCTGACGGTGCGCCAGGTGGATATCGACCCCACTACATGCACGTTAGATATGGACCAGATGCACGCGGCCATCACCGAACGCACCAAGATCGTCGCGGTGGGCTACGCTTCCAACGCTGTCGGCACCATCAACGACGTGGCGCAGATCGTCCGCTGGGCGCATGAGGCCGGCGCGCAGGCGTGGATCGACGCGGTGCAATACGCTCCGCACGGTCCCATCGACGTGCAGGCGCTCGATTGCGACTATCTGGTGTGCAGCGCGTATAAATTCTTCGGCCCCCATCTCGGCATCCTCTATGGCAAGCGCGAGCATCTGGAAAGGTTGCGGCCCTATAAGGTGCGCCCAGCCAGCGACGAAGTGCCGGAACGTTTCGAGACCGGCACGCAGACGCACGAACTGCTGGCCGGGCTGCTTGGCACCATTGATTATCTATCCCTGGTGGGCAACGTCTATGCCAACGCTGGACCGGATGTGGCGAGCAATTATAGCGGGCGGCGGCGCGTGCTCAAGATTGCGATGGGCGCGATCATGGCCTATGAGCGCACGTTGTCGCAATATCTGCTCACCGCACTCTCGCTGATTCCCAAGCTGACGCTCTATGGCTTGAAATCGCCGACGCAGGTGGAACGCCGCGTGCCGACCGTCGCGGTGACGCTGCCACATAAAACGCCACTGCAACTGGCCCAACGGCTGGCAGAGGCCGGCATCTGCGCCTGGGACGGCAATTATTACGCGCTGGAATTGATGGAGCGCCTGGGGCTGGAACCGAACGGCGGCGCGTTGCGCATCGGCCTGGCGCATTACAACACGACGGAAGAGATCGACCGCTGCATGCAGGTGTTGAGCGAGGCCGCCCGTGCGTGAGTTCATCGTCACCCTGCACCTGTTGACCTTCTTCCAGGTCGTCATCACCGGCAGCGTCGCCACCGTCTGGGGCATCATCGCCTGGCGACGCGGAGGCATCACCGACGGCTTCCGCAGCATCCTCTATCTCACGGCGGGAACCGGCCTGATGCAAGCCTTGCTGGGGATCATCTTGTTCCTTTCCGGCTGCCGCCCAGCAGATGTTCTGCATCTGGTCTATGGCCTGATCGTTGCTGTCGCCGTTCCCGTCGCCTTCACCTATGCCAGCGAGGATCTGAACAAGCGCGACATGGCAGTGCTGGCTATCGCGTCCTTCGCCATCGTTGCCGCCGCCCTGCGCGGGGCCGCGACGGGCATCGGGGGCTATTGCCCCAGGTGAGGGGAAAGAATGGGAAAACGGAGGAGGTCGCCACCAGTCACGCCATTGCCGAATGGGCCGATCTGCTATAATGCAGGGGAGAATCACCACAAGAGGTCGCCATGTCGCATCCATCTGAAGCCGAACGCGCTCGCGCGCGCCAGATCGTCGCCATCTTGCGCCGCACCTATCCCGATGCCAAATGCTCGCTGAATTTCACGACGCCGCTCGAATTGCTGGTAGCGACGATTCTGTCGGCCCAATGCACCGATGAGCGCGTCAACGCCACCACCGAAAAATTGTTCCAGAAATATCGCACGGCAGCAGATTATGCATCGGCCCCCTTAGAGCAGTTGGAGCAAGACCTGAAATCCATCGTGTTTTATCGCAACAAGGCGAAAAACATTCAGGCGATGGCACGCATTCTGGTGCAAGAGCATGGCGGCGAGGTGCCACAAGGGATGGATGACCTGTTGCGCCTGCCGGGCGTGGCGCGCAAGACGGCCAATGTGGTGCAGGGCAACGCGTTTCACCACGTGGAAGGCGTTGTGGTGGATACGCACGTCAGTCGCATCTCGCGCCGGCTGGGCCTGACCAAAGAAGACGATCCACCCAAGATCGAGCGCGACCTGATGGCGCTCCTCGATCAGCCGGATTGGCTGGATTTCTCGCACATGCTCATCTATCATGGCCGCGCCGTGTGCAAGGCACCCACCCCCACCTGCCCCGGCTGTGTCTTGCTGGAACTCTGCCCCACCGGTCAAGAGCGCACCAACGTTGTGTAAGGGCGCGATGATGCCGTTTGACAACACAGAACGGACACCGCGCAGCACGCCCGCCGGGGGCATCGATTGAAAGCATCAATCGCCCCGGCTCGGAAATACACTTCCTCCGAGCTGTCTGGGGTACATGGGAAAACATCATCATCGCGCCCGACTTTGCGTGAACCTGCGCATCGTTGCGCAAACTCATGCGTATGGGGTGCTACTTTTCTCGCCATTATGCGTCTCCTATAATACATGGGGTCAAGTTGTTGGGATGGCGGAACAAGGAGAAGGTTTTCCCCAGAGTTGAGCGAATGCCCCAAAGTTTGTGAGAGATTTCGCCACGTGATGACGTATTACCTGTAGAATGGGTAAGCGTGTGAACACGGGCGCACGAGTCTGACACCAGGATGCTTTCGACGCAACGGAGCGCCGATGTGGCGACGTCAGGCGTGTGAGGAGTGGCATGGTTCAAGGTGACTTGTCGGACGCAAGCATTGCCGCAGGATTGCGCCAGCGGGACCCGGCGATTCTCGAAACAGTCGTCGCGCGTTTCTCACGCGAAATCTTCTATTTCATCCGCATGATTCTCAACAATGTGGGATCAGTGCAGGACGTAGAAGAATGCGTGAACGATCTGTTCGTCTCGGTCTGGCAGGAATTCGACGCCTTCGATTCGTCGCGTGGGTCGTTTCGCACGTGGCTGACGATGCGCGCCAAATACCTTGCGCTGGACCGCCGGCGGCAGTTGTTGCGGCACCAGGTGACCACAGTGGATATCACCAGTTTCGAGCCGGACCACGATGCCGCAGACAACGGCGATCGCGCTGAATGGATCGAGCGTCACCGCGCGCAAGAACTGTGGGCGCACGAATCATTAGATGCCTTGCTGGAAAAACGCGAAGAGCATGCTCGGTTGCACGCCGCGTTGCTGCGCTTACCCGATCTCGACCGGCAGTTGGTCTATCTGCGCTACTTCGGGCTGAAAAGCACCGAAGAGATTGCGGCGCAGACCGGACTGAGCAAACATGCGGTTGACACACGTCTCTGGCGGACGCGCAAGCACCTGAAAGAGACCTTGCGGGAGCCGAGTCATGGCCGAGTTTGAGCGTTGCAATGATGACGCAACAACTCCACAACGCGCGTTGAACGATGGTCGCTTGTTGCCGGCAGATTTCACTGCTGAAGAGGCGGAGACCTGCCAGTGGCTCAATGACCATTACCACATCGCTGGGGAAGAGTTGCCGCCGTTGTATGCGAAAACGCTGCTGGGCGACCCGCGCCATGCGCCGGCAAGCGATGATTTCGAGGAACGCACCCTCGACGCCGTCTTTGGGCGGCTGGGGCTGGAACGGCCCACCGCGCCGCCGGCTCCGCTGGGTGCTCGGACCAGCACCGCGCGCCGCGTGGATTGGTCTCACCAGGCGCGCCGTTTGGTGCAACGGGTGGCGCAGCGCGGCGTGGTCGCGCTGATGGCCGCAGCCATGTTGCTTTCCTATAACGCTGTCGGCACCGGAGTGGCACTGGCCAGCGTGTTACAGATCGTGGTTGGGCGCGGTGGCGTGCAGATGGTCAAGCACTATCCCACGCTGACCCCCGGCCACCTGCCGTCGGGCGTGGCCGGCAGTGCTGCGCTCGAGTTCACGCCGCAATGGGCCGGCGCGTCTATTGACGGTTATACCTTCAGCGGCATGGATATCTATCTCAGCCGCTGGTGGACGAATGGTGCCTTGACGATGCTGCATTACCAGAAAGTGGATGATCAGGGCACGCATGACTTGTCCCTGTTGGAGTTCCAGCCGCACCTGAACGTGGCGTTGCAGGTGGTGCAAGACGGTGCCACCAGCACCATTCAGGCGGGTGGCACCTCTGACGTGTTCGTTTCCGGCAAGTGGACCTATGCACATGGGCAGCCGGAATGGCAGGAGGGAACGCGCGCTGAACTCATCAGCCACAGCCCCGCTGATGCCAATGTCGTCATCTGGATCGCCGCGGAAAACATTGCGCCGGACGGCGAGGACGCTGCACGCCAGCTTCTTGTGGATACCGCAAACGCCCTGCAGCCGCTTTCGTTTTCTGCGTCGCAAAATGCGCCGCTGACCTACATGGCCATCGAGCGCCCCATTGGAAAACAAGAATCGTTCAATGGAGATGTGGTCGCGTTGGACCCGAATCCTGCCGACGCGAAACAGTCCACCATCTTTTTCCGCATCGACCTGACGACGCCCGACCAAAGCGTGACCGTGCATGAAGGCACGCTCGATTCCCATTAAATCGCTGCCATCGCCAGGCATCAACCGGTGCCTGGCGTGCAGATAGACGGCAGAGCGACATTCCTCTTGGCATGTTGCGAAGCCACATTGTGTTGGACGGCTTTCTTCGAGCCACATCACCCTTAGGAGGACACCCTTGCGACTCTTCCAAGGCAAAGGCCGCACCGCCCTGATGGGCGTGATCGGCATGCTCGCATTGCTGGTCGCCGCATGCGGCAACAGCAGCAGCAGCACCACCACTGGCAACAACGGTGGGAACTACGACTTTAACTACAACTTTGAGCAGCCGTCTGGCAACAGCAGCGGCACCATCATCTTCGGCGAATATCAGGCACCTGGCACGTTGAACCCCTACCTCTTCGGCGCTGAGGTCGAAGCCAAGAACGTCAACCTGTTGTGGGATAGCTGCCTGGTGCAGTTGCCCAACCTGACACTCGGCCCGCAGGGCTTCCAGCCTGACCAGTGCAATAAGGTCCCTGACGAGAGCGCCGATGGCAAGACGACCACCCTCCACCTGGATCCGAATGCGAAGTGGAGCGACGGTCAACCGATTACGGCCAATGACTACGTCTTCGGTTACGACATCCTCACGGACCCGAACGTACTGGGATCGCCCTTCCCGTACAACTATATGACCTCGTTCAAACCGATTGATCAGTACACGATCAAGGAAACCTGGTCAGTACCGTTCGCCGCGTATGAGCTTTTCATCCCGTCTCCTCTGCCGGCGCACATCTATCCCAAGGCGTTCTCCGCGAGCGGCAAGTATAGCTCTGCTGAAGTGCAGAACCTGGTTAACGCGGATAACTTCAACACGAAGTTTGCCGCCGACAACGGTCCTTACACTCTGGTGAGCTTCTCGCCCGACACCATCGTCTATCAGAAGAACCCGAACTTCCATTCGAACTTCTTCCACGGCCCATTCGCCAACAAGATCATCTTCAAGTCAACCGGTGACGTGAACACGTCCATCGAAGACTTCAAGACCGGCGGCCTGGACCAGGTGGACGACTTCAAGTTGAGCGATGTCGCCAGCTTCGCGGGCATCCCGCAGAACGAGCAAGTCACCAGCCCCTTGCTGTCCTATGACTTCCTCGGCTTCAACCAGCGCCCGCAGGCCCTGAACGCGCAGGATCCCAACAACCCGACCCACAAGTCGGTCTTCACCAACGCGATGTTCCGCAAGGCCATCTTTGAGGCCATTAACGTCTGCGCCGGCATCGTCACCATTCTCGGCGATCCCCAGGGCTGCAACGACAAGTCGGTGTATGCGACGGAGTTCACTGCGAACCCGGCATATGACTTCGACCCGAGCTTCACGCCCACGCCCTACAACCTGACGCAAGCGAAAGCCGATCTGCAAGCCGCGGGCTTCCCAGGCTGCAAATATTCCAACGGCAAGACGATCCTGCTGAACCTGAGCACGACCAACGGCAACCCAACGCGCCTGAGCTATCTGGCATTGGTGGGCAATGCGTTGTCCCAGTTGGGCTGCAAATTCAGCACCACCACCTATGTGGCCGTGCCGAATTACTTCGGTGCCATCGCGCAGGGCGGCATCTTGGCCACCGGCAAGTTTGACATCTCGCTGCATGGCTTTGTGAACTCCACAGATCCCAGCGGCAATGACAGCCTCTTCGATCCCGCCTACATCCCCGGCGCGAAGAACAATCCCGCCGGCATCGGTGGTAACGAAGACGGCATCAACGACCCCAAGATCACCCAGTTGATCCAGCAGGCAACGCAGGCGCTCGACTTCAATCAGCGCAAGCAAGACTATTCGGAAGTGCAGCGCGAAGTGATCCAGAACTGGTACGGCTTGCCGCTCTATCTGGACCCGAACATCACCCTGGTTTCCCCGTCGCTCCACAACTACAAACTGAACCCCGGTTCGGTTGGTAACACGTGGAATATCGCCGACTGGTGGTCGAGCGCCAACCGCACCAGCTCGATCTAATCGAGTGGTCGGCGCTCAGCCATCGCGCAGCATGGGTGGAAAGGAAGCACTTCCTTTCCACCCTTTTTCAAACGCTGTAATCTTCATCGCAACAATACTTGCCGCCTGCTCTGGTTGGCAGTGTGATGGTAAAAGTCCATACCCTCTTCGCCATCAGGCACAGGAGCAAGAATTTGATTGACACGTTGTCCCAAACAGTGCTATTATAGGGTCAATTATCTAGCACCCGGACACCCACATAGTCCCTGATCCACCAACCGCAGGGGGGCAGGTGCCGGGCAGTGCCCCACATCTTGATGGTTTGGCACAACGGTGTGCCGGTGCTCGCCAGGCGGTCGGTTCGCAGAAAACCCGGCGCGTCGCGCATCACAGAAAGGAAAAGCTTCATGCTTGCCTACACGATCAGGCGCCTCCTGTTGATGATCCCCGTATTGCTGGGGATCTCCATCATGGTTTTTGCCATCTCAGCGTCCAATCCCAATGGGGGTGAGTTATATTCCTTCATTGGCAACCCCAAGAACGTGACCCAGAGCCAGCTTAAGGCGCTGGAACACCGCCTCGGCCTTGACAAACCGCTGCCGGTACGCTACGTGCTCTGGCTGGGAAGCATCTTGCATGGCGACCTGGGTATTTCCTATCTCACTCATGAACCCGCCACTGAAGCGATTGGCAGTCGCGTTCCAGCCACGTTGATCCTCATGGTGACCGCGTTCTTGTTACAGGAGATCATCGCCATTCCTCTTGGCATTTTCTCGGCGCTCAGACGAGGAACCCTGTTCGACCAAACCTTTTCGGTGATCGTCTACACCCTCTATTCCATCCCCACCTTCTGGCTGGGCTTGATGCTGATCGCCTTCTTGGGAGTGGAACTGCGCCTGTTCCCCTTCCCCGGCATGGTGGATGTATTGAAAACGGGCGGAGACTTTGGCACAGCGGCATGGAGCGAATACTTCCACGCGCATCCTTTTGAGGCGCTGACCGATCTGGGCGCGCATCTGGTCATGCCGGCAGTCACCCTCGCGGCGGTCGGCATCGCGGGTGACAGCCGCTATATGCGCGGCCAGATGCTGGAAGTGCTCAGTCAAGATTATGTTCGCACCGCCAAAGCCAAAGGCTTGCCCCAGCGCATAGTCATCTGGAAGCATGCGCTGCGCAACGCGGTGTTGCCGATCATCACCAACATCGGCTTGCAGTTGCCAGGTCTCATCGGCGGCGCGGTGGTCACCGAGCAGATTTTCGCCTGGCCGGGCACAGGGCGTTTGTTCATTAGCTCCGCCCAAAGCTTCGATTATGCGGTGGTGATCGGGCTAACGATGATCATCAGCGCCTTGACCCTGCTCTTTAACCTGCTCACCGATCTCTCCTATGCGCTGGTTGATCCGCGCATTCGCTATAGTTAACCCTCGCCGACACGAAAGGAACGCAAAGCAATGGCATCCCAGAATCTTTCCGGTGGTGATATCTTTGGCGGCGGCGAAGGGATGATTCCCTCAGCGGTGGGCGGATATGAGCCGATCGTCATCACCGATGCCGATGTGGAAAGCAACCTCAAGTCGCTTTCGCAGTTTGAAATTTACTGGCGGCGCTTCCGTCGCCACCGGCTGGCGCTGATTGGTGCCGGCACACTGCTGCTGCTCGTGTTGATGGCCATCTTTGCCCCGCTCATCACGCCGGGGGTCGGCCCCACCACCGTGCCGGCATTTGAGCTCGGCGTGCCGCTGGGCGGTGCTGCTCACCCCCCCACGCTGGATAACTTCCCCTGGCGCATCTTCGGCACCACCAACATGTTGAACTACAGCATTCTGGCGCAGATCACCTATGGTGCGCGAGTCTCGCTGTTGGTCTCTTTTCTCAGCGCAGTTTTCACCACCATCATCGGCACCGTCATCGGTTCCGTCAGCGGCTATTTCGGCGGCTGGGTCGATAACCTGATGATGCGCATCACCGACGTGTTCCTGTCGATTCCGCTCTTGCCGCTGCTGATCACCATCGCGGCGATCTATGCCGGTTCCGGCAGCGTCGAGTCGATCATCGTGATCCTGTCGATTTTCTCGTGGGCGGGCATCTCGCGCCTGGTGCGCTCGCTCATCCTCTCGCTGCGCGAGGTGGAATTTGTTGAGGCAGCCAAAGCCGTCGGCGTGCGTGACTGGCGCATCATCTTCCGCCACATCCTGCCCAACGTGCTCTCGCCGGTGATCGTCACCTTGACGTTGTTCATTGCCACCTTCGTCAGTCTAGAAGCCACGCTCGACTTCCTGGGCCTGGGCATCAAATATCCCACCATCAGTTGGGGCAACATGCTCACCAATGCGCAAAATGACCTGCTGGTCGGCGACTGGTGGTGGGCGTTCTTCCCCGGCTTGTTCCTGGTGATCACCGTTCTGGCAGTCAACTTCATCGGTGACGGCTTGCGCGATGCCCTTGACGTGCGCACCCGCATCGACTAATCGTTTTGGAGGCACCCTTTGGATACTGCTCCTGCTTCGCCTGCGCTAAGCACCAGCACCGGTTCGGGCTATCTGCTTGATGTACGCGGGTTGAAAACGTACTTTCGCACCATGGATGGTGTGGTGCGCGCTGTTGACGGCGTCGATTTTTCCATCAAGCCCGGCCAGACGCTCGGCATCGTCGGCGAGTCGGGCTGCGGCAAAAGCGTGACCTCGCTTTCCGTCATGCGGTTGCTCAGTTCCAACGGCTACATTGCCGGCGGCGAGATCTTGTTTGAAGGCGTGGATCTGGTGAATCTTTCTGAGAACGAGATGCGCAAGATTCGCGGCAACCAGATCTCGATGATCTTTCAAGAGCCGATGACCTCGCTGAATCCGGTGTATACCATCGGCGACCAAATTGGCGAGGTGCTCAGGCAGCACAAAGGGCTTTCAGGTCGCGCCGTGCGCGAGCGGTCGGTGGAAATGTTGCGACGCGTGGGCATCCCTGCCGCCGAACGCCGGCTTTCCGATTATCCGCACAACCTCAGTGGCGGCATGCGCCAGCGCGTGATGATCGCGATGGCGCTGGCCACCGACCCCAAGTTGCTCATCGCCGACGAGCCAACCACCGCCCTGGACGTGACGATCCAGGCGCAAATTTTGGATCTGATGCGCGGCTTGAGTCGCGAATTTGACACCTCCATCATGCTCATTACCCACGACCTGGGCGTGGTGGCTGAGATGGCCCAGGAAGTGGCCGTCATGTATACCGGCCAGGTGGTCGAGCGCGGCACCGTCTATCAGGTGCTCAAAGAACCGCTGCATCCGTACACGATGGGCTTGTTGAACTCCATCCCCAGCGAGGGCCTGAAAGGGCAAAAACTCAACGTCATTCGCGGCACCGTCCCGAATCCGCTGGATTTGCCGAAAGGCTGCTCGTTCGCGCCACGCTGCCCGTTCGTCATGGATATTTGTCGCCGCCAAGATCCCAAGCTGCTTGACACAGGCGGTGGGCATCTCGCCCATTGCTGGCTCTATCAAACCCCCAACGGTCAGGTGCAGATGCCCATCAATCGTCGGTCCTGGGACGAAGCCTCCCAAGATTTTAACCGGCGTCTTGCTGCGGCAACCGCTGCGAACACGACGAGTGGCGCATAGCAAGCCACAGCATCGCATGAGGAGGTGACAGACGATGGCAATTACTGAAGTCTCGCAGAACCAACAGGGAGCAGCGCCGCCGGCGGGCAGCGACGCGTTGATCGATGTGCGCAACCTGGTGAAATATTATCCCGTCACCGGCGGCATCTTCAAAACGAAGGTCGCCGACGTGAAGGCGGTCGATGATATCTCGTTTTCCATCAAGCGCGGCGAAACATTCGGCCTGGTGGGTGAGTCCGGCTGCGGCAAGTCCACCGCTGGCCGCGCCATCTTGCGCCTGCACGAGCCGACTTCCGGCTCCGTGTATTATGACGGTACCGACATCACCAAGCTTTCGCCGGGGGAGATGAAGAAACTGCGCAGCAAGTTGCAGATCATCTTCCAGGACCCCTATTCCTCGCTGAATCCGCGCATGCCGGTCAGCGATATTATCGGTGAAGGCTTGATCGCACAAGGCTTCCGCAACCGCCGCGAGCGCGAAGAGATCATCGCGTTCTATCTGAAAAAAGTGGGATTGCGCCCCGAATATGCGCGCCGTTTCCCCCACGAGTTCAGCGGCGGCCAGCGGCAACGCATCGGCATCGCGCGCGCACTGGCCCTGAAGCCGGCGTTTGTGGTAGCTGATGAGCCGGTTTCGGCGCTCGACGTGTCCATCCAGTCGCAGGTGCTCAACCTGTTGCGCGAGTTGCAGGGCGAGTTTAACCTGACCTATCTGTTCATCGCGCACAACCTGCCGGTGGTGGAATATATCAGCGACCGCGTGGGCGTGATGTACCTGGGCAAGATGGTCGAGATCGCGGAATCGAAGACGCTGTATCACATGCCGCTGCATCCTTACAGCGCCGCGCTGCTTTCCGCCGCGCCCTCGCCCGACCCGACGGTTCGTCGCCAGCGCATCATTCTGGTGGGCGATGTGCCCAGCCCGCTGAACCCGCCCAGCGGCTGCCGCTTCCACACGCGCTGCCCCATCGCGCAGCAGATCTGCTCTGAGCAAGAGCCGCCCCTGGTCGATAAAACGGGCGACGGCCACTATGCCGCCTGCCACTTCTCCGACCGGGTGGACGCGCTCATCAAGGGCCAGACGACGATTGTGCGTGGCGCGGTCATCGCCCAGCAAGGCGCAACCGAACAACGGTTGGTGCAAGCGAGCGACACTGAATCCGCCGCCTTGTAAGATCAACCAACAACCCAGCACAGGGGATATGGATGAGGCATTCATCTATATCCCCTGGTGTTTGTAGGCTCGTTCAGCTAGTTCTGGGCCTTCATGTTGACCAATGTGTCAAGCACATTATCCGCCGTAGTGATGACCTTGGAATTCGCCTGGAAGCCGCGTTCCGAGACGATCATATCCGAGAATTCGCGGCTGAGATCCACGTTCGACATCTCGCGCGCGCCGGGGATGAGCGTTCCCAGGCCGTTCGTCCCCGGCACGCCGGAAACGCCGCCTGACGTTCCCAGATTGATGGTGTACCCGGTTTTGCTCACCTGATCTGCCGCGCTCAGCGCGGTGGGCAAGGTGATGGTGAGGCCGGCATAGACGATGGTGCCGGGCGGGCCGCCGGTGGTGGTGACGCCTGTGGTGGTGAAGGGCGCGCCGTTGAGCGAAACACGCCCGTTGGTCGCCAGGCCGCCCGCTGTCGTATCAAACGCAATCTGCAAGCTGGTGACGGGAGCCGCGCCGGTATACGTGCCGAAGATGGTCAGGTTCGTCGGCATCGTCACCACGCCTGCCGGTGTCAGCAACGACGGCACTGTCGCCTGGGCGGATGCGCTGGCAAGAATGGCCGTCGCGTTCGCTGAAGACGTGCCGGCAAAGGTCGGCACGGTGTTCGGCGTCGTGTTCGGTGTGCCGGAGTTCAACGTGGCGGTATAGAGATTGTTCGCGCCCAGTTGCAGGCCGGCGGGATTCGGGAACGTCACCAGCGCCACCTGGCCCAGCACCGTCGGCGTGCCGTTGCTGGCGATGCCGGTGATGGTGCCGTCCGACCCGATGTTGAAGCTGGCATAGGTGCTGGGAATGTTCAGCGGCACGATGGGCGCGTTGGTGTTGATGGCCGGCGGCATGCCTTGCGCCGGGAAGCCCATCACCAGCGAGCCGGTCGAAGGACTCACCAGATTGCCGTTCGCGTCGCGGTCAAACGCTCCGGCCCGCGAATAGGAGATCGACCCATTGTTGCTCAGCACGAAAAAGCCGTTGCCCTGAATCATCAGATCAGTGGGTTTGCCGGTGGTTTGCGCGCTGCCCTGCGTGAACATGGGCACAACGGTCGTCACCTGCACGCCCAGACCAATCTGTTTGGGGTCTGCGCCACCCAGCGTGGCGGTGGGGGCCGACGCGCCGCGCAACGTCTGGCTGACCATCGTCTCAAAGGTGGATTGCCCGGCTTTGAAGCCGACGGTGTTGGCATTGGCGATGTTGTTGGCTTCGACGTTCATCTCTTGTTGAAACGCCTGCAAGCCGGTGATGGCGGTGAAAAGCGAACCGATCATCCTTGACCTCCGGTGGTTGATGTGGTGTTGTTGGTTCCCGTTCCAGCCTGGGGAATGGCCGCGCCGACCTGATTGACGGTGGCAATATCCATCGCGTGCCCATCGACGTTCAGCGTCACATGATCGTTGCTGACGGTGAAGCCCTGCACGGTGCCGGTCAGCGGTTTGTCGTTGACGGTGCCGGTGACGCGCTGCCCCATCAGGCTGCTGGCATAGGCCTCCTGCTGATAGGTGGCAGATTGGATGGTCGCCTGCGTCTGGTTGAGCTGCGCCAACTGGGTGATCATCTGCTGCCCATCCATCGGCTGGTTGGGATCTTGATTTTGCAGCTCGGCAATGAGCAGTTGCAAGAATGCCTGCTCGCCAAGCTGATTTGGCGCGAAAGCCGCGCCGGTGCCGTCGCTGGTGGTGGTCTGGGGGCCGGTCGGCATGCCCCCGATGGGTGCCGTCATGGAAAAATGACCTCCGTGTTGTGAATGCGTGCCGGGAATAGGCCGATCGCCGTGCCCGCCCGCCGAGGCGCGATTCGGGGTCCCGCCCGCCCGCCGAGACGCGATTCGGGGTCCCGCCCGCCCGCCGGGGAATAGAATTCCCCGGCTCGAAAGACAAACCCCTCCGGGCTGTGAGGCGACGTGATCGTGCAGGGCGTGCCTCGGCGCATCCGCAGGGGCGATGGTATGCCTCGCTCGCTTCTATTCAGACATCGTAATCAATAGCTGAAGCTGGGGTTCCAGCGCGCGGGGCAGTCGTTGTGTTCACTGCCTTCGTTGTGGCATGAAGCGATGGCAAGGGCGCGTCGTCATCGTCGCCTTCCGCCTGGGCATGGCGATGATGCCTATGCTGGCGCGCTGTGCCGCCCTCGCCGTGCTGGCGCAACATCACTTCGGCGTGCTTGTTGTGGCTGTGCGGGTCCAACGCGGCGCGCAGCTGATGCAGATTCGCCCCCAGCGCCTCCGTTGCCGCGCGGGTCGCCGGAATAAGCTGCACGGCCAGATCGCCCCTTGCGCTGCGATGCACTATCACCTGCACCTCACCCAGATCCGGGGGGCGCAGCCGCAGGCGCATTTCTGCGCTGTCGCCGTTGCGCAGCAGTTGCGCCTGGGCGACGATCTGCTGGGTTGCCGCCGCCATGCCTGGGTGCGCCGCCACTTTCGTCGCGCTGATTGCCCCCGACGGCATCGCGTTCCCCGTCATGCTGCTGATGGCGGAAGGTGCCGCTGGTTCCTCAACAAGACGCGCTGTCGCCTTTCGCGTGCCTGCCTCATTGCCGCCAGCCGGCAAGGTGACACCTTCAACTCGCGCGCTCGGCGGGTTTGCGCGACCATCGCTCGCGTTGCCGGCTGCTATCTGGCTGGTGCCGGCAAGCGTCGTTTGTCCTTGATCGGCAGTGGCAGCCGGCGTGGTTGCCCCTGGCGCTGGGTTGCGGGGCGCGAATGCAGCAGCATTGTTCGTCTTCGCCTGTTGCGGCGTGCTGGTCTTCACAGCGCTTGCCGCAGCATCATGCGGCAGCACATGCGCGGGTATCGTTCCCGCCATGCCGGGCTGCGATTGTGCGCCAGGCACGCTGTGAATCAGCGATGGCAGCGTATCCATCACCACGTCCGTTGGCGGCATGGTGGTTGGGTCCACGACATCGGGCTGCACGGGCGCGCCAGCAGGAGCGGGCGGGCGCAAGGGCTGCATGAGCACATCTCCCGGCGCTCCCGACGGCCCCAGGATCGGCTGTGCTGTCACCTGACCCGGCATGCGCCCTGCGGTTGCTCCTCCTTTGCCTGGCTCATGGCTCTGAATGATCATTGCCGGCGGCGTCCCCAAAATAATGGGCATGGGCTGGGGCAACACCGGCAGCCCGTTTTCCACGCCGCCGGAATGCTGCCGCGCGTCGCGGGAAGGGTCTGCTTTGCGCGGCCAGCCGCCACGCTCGCGGGTCGGCACCAGTTGCCCGCTGGGTGTTGCATCAGCAGTATCGCTGGCATCAGATCCAGTGGGATTACTCGCCGCGTCCGCAGATGGGGCATCGCCAAGCGCCGCCAGCAACGCCAGGAAGGCTGAGGCGGCGCTGTCGCCTGCGCTGCCCTTCCCATCCCGATGCTTGCTCTCCGGCAGGGCATTTGCCGGCGGAGAATGTGCAATTGGGTTCGTCATTTACGCTACTTCCTTGCTCGTGACATCGTGTGCAGATCCAAATCAGTGCCGTGTCTTTCGTGGCAATTCGTGTCCCGTTCATGTGCGCTAGCTCACCGGAGCGATGGCCGAAGCGAGCATGGCGAATTTGGATGAGATCAACTGTGTCGCCGCCTGATATTCCAGCGTGGTGCGCGAAAGTTCGGTCATCTGCTGGGCCATATCCACGTTGTTGCCGTCGTTGCGCACGCGCAGGTCGTTCCGCGTGATATCGCCGGGCAATGAGCCGGGAACGCCGCTCGCGCCGGGCAAGATCCCTTGCTGCTGCATGGCATCAAGCAGCGATTGCTCGAAGGGAATATCATGCGTCAGATAGCCCGGCGTATCGACGTTGGCAATGTTATCGGCAATGAGCGATTGGCGCTCGGATAACCCATCCAGCCCATAGCTTAACCGGCTGATGGTGGTGTCAAACAAACTCGGAATGCTCATCCGTGCATCCTTTCTGGATATATGCTTGGGCAGAACGGTCGAGGCTTGCCTCGCCCCTACAGAATAGGGGGATGCATATGGCGTCAGGATTCCGTCCGGCGGTTGTACCAGCGCAACAGGGCCATCTCGCCCAGGCGTTCGGCCTCAATGCGCGCGGCTTCGCGGCGGGCGGTTTCTTCAAAGGCGTCGCGCAAGCGTTCCAGCGCCAGCCGGCTCTGGCTGGCA
>JAJPKG010000451.1 GCA_021323815.1 Pseudomonadota bacterium | reverse complement strand
TGAATCTCTTTATAGCGCGCCTCAACATCCGGTGGGATCTCAGGCGGAGTGACATTCGGCGTTCGTGGGTCCACGGATGATTTCCTTTGCTCAGTGGCATGGGCATTCTCGCCGCTATGCTACCATGTATCAGCCTGATATGCAAGATCGTGGTCCGATGGTCCACCTGCGGCGTCATCTGGATGTCCTTTGTATATGCTACAATCAAATCCACGAGATCAGCGGTTGTCCACCTCGCCGACACGGGTGTGAAACGGAGGTCGCGCATGCCCCTGGATATCGAACTCTATCGCCGCGCTGTCGCGGCCCCGCCTGTGCCGCCGCGCCAGCATCCGCGGCGCATCAGCGTCATTGACATTGAGCCAAGCGGAGCGACACACACCTTTGTCTTTGTGCATGGCTATGGCGGCAGCGCGCGGCAATGGCTGCCGCAGCTGCGCTATTTCGGCCAGTTCGCGCACGTGGTCGCGCCGGAACTGCGCGGGCATGGCTTCAGCGACGATCCGCCGGAGCTGGCGACATCGCTAGACGCGCTGGTGGACGATCTGGAAACCGCCATCGCCGCGCTGGATCTGGCGCAGCCCTTCACTCTGGTGGCGCACTCGTTCGGCGGCGCGGTCGCAGTGGAATATGCGCTGCGGCATCCTGAGGCGGTGAGCGAGCTGGTGCTGCTGGGCGTGCCGGTAGAATTTCGCATCAATCCCTGGTTGCGCCTGTTGATGAACATCCCTGCCCCGATCTTCGACCGGCTGGCGCGCTGGCTGCACATCGCGCTCTATGCCAGTTCGCCCACGTTGCGGCGCATGCACGATGACGCCATGACGCGCTGGCAAGGGGAAACGCGCCTGCCGCTGCTGCGCGTGCCGGCGCTGGTCATTGTGGGCCAGCGCGACCGCGTGTTTGAGCGGGCGCACTATGAAGACGTGGCGCGGCTGATTCCCCAGGCACAGCAGGTGGTCATCCCCGTCTCGGCGCATCTGGTGCAACTGGAACGGCCCGACGCCGTGAATCGCGCCATCCGCCGGTTCGTCGCCGAGCGCGGCACGGCAGGCAACGGCATGCCGCCCAATTCCGGATCGCTGCTCGGCCCAGCGCCGGCCTTTCTGCGGCGCGAGGCCGCGCCCTGGCTGGCGAGTTATGATCCCGACGTGCCGGAGCAGGTTCCCGTGCCGCGCCAAACCCTGGACGAACTGCTGAGCAACGCCGCCCGCGAATTCCCCGACCGTCCGGCCATTCACTTCTTTGGCCAGGCGATCAGTTACCGCGAGCTGGATCGCCTGAGCAACCGTTTCGCGCATGCCTTGCGCAGCCTGGGCGTGCAGCCGGGAGATCGCGTCGCCATCGTGCTGCCCAACGTGCCGCAATGCGTGATCGCCTTTTATGGCACGCTGAAAGCCGGCGGCGTGGTGGTGATGGGCAGCCCGCTCTCGAAGGAAAGCGAGATCGCCGACCAACTGCGCGATTCAGGGGCGACGCTGCTGCTGACGCTCAGCACCTATCGCCGCGTGGTGCCGCACCTGTGCGCAGACACGCATATTCGCGCCGTCATTTACACCGATGTGCGCGAATATCTGCCGCTGCCACAACGCCTGCGCCTGGCGCGCCAGATGGAAGGGCAGGTCCCCGCCGCCAACGGCAAAACCAAAACGCCCAGTTTCCCCAGTTATCCCTTGCAGCGGCTGCTGGCAAGCGAGCCGGCCACGCCGCTGCCACCCAGCCGGGGGCAAGGCGATCTGGCGCTGCTGCAATACACCTCCGGCACGGTCGATCCCCCCAAAGGGGTGATGCTGACGCACGGCAACCTGATGGCGAACGCCACGCAGACGCGTCACTGGGTGGCGGATGCGCGGCGCGGGCGCGAGGTGGTGCTGTGCGCGCTGCCGCTCTCGCATTCCTACGGCATCACCAGCGGGATGAATCTGGCGATGGGGCTGGCGGCATCGCTGGTGCTGCTGCCTACGACGCGCACCAACGTCATCCTGCGCGCGATCCGGCGCTATCGCCCCAGCCTCTTTCCCGGCATTCCGGCGTTTTATGTCGCCATCGCCAACACGCCCCATGTGCGGCGCTACGGCATCTCGGCGATCCGCGCCTGCATCAGCGGCTCGGCTCCGCTGCCGGTGGAAGTGCAAGAAGCCTTCGAGAAGCTGACGCGGGGGCGGCTGGTGGAAGGCTATGGCCTGACGGAAGCTTCGCCTTCCACGCACTGCAATCCCTTGCTGGGCGAGCGGCGAGTGGGCAGCATCGGCGTGCCGCTGCCCAGCACCGACGCCCGCGTGGTGGATCTGCAAAGCGGCGCGCCCGTGCCGCCGGAGGCAGTGGGAGAGTTGGAGATTCGTGGCCCGCAGGTGATGCAGGGGTATTGGAACCGCCCCGACGACACGGCGCGGGCCATGCACGACGGCTGGCTGCGCACCGGCGATCTGGCGCGCATGGATGAAGACGGCTTCTTTAGTATCGTCGAGCGCAAGCGCGATCTCATTCTCTTCGGCCCGTACAATATTTATCCCCGCGAGGTCGAAGAAGTGCTGTATGAGCATCCAAAGGTGCTGGAAGCAGCGGTTGTCGGCACGGAAGCGGAGGACGCCGACGCGCCGCCGATCAAAGCGGTGGTGGTGCTCAAGCGTGGCGAGCGCGCCACTCAGGAAGAACTGCGGGCCTTCATCCGCGAGCGACTGGACGCCATCAAGGTGCCGCGCCAGATCGAGTTTCGCACCGAATTGCCGAAAAATTTCGTGGGCAAGATATTGCGCCGGCTGCTGGTGACCGGCCCCACCCCCGACCCTTCCCCAGCACAGATGGAGAGGGGAGAGCATGCGGCTAGCTGAGCGTGAAGCTCGACGCTGGTCGCTACCCAAAAGGTCGCCCGCTCTCTATCCGCAGGATGGGGAGCAGGGGTGTGGGTGACGAGACGGGAGGGGTCGGGGGGTGGGCCTTTCAGCGGTCGTGCAGTTGCGGGCGCGCCAGCACCAGCCCCCAGACTTCGGCGGCACCGGCGTCGCACAGGGCAGTTGCGGCGGCGCTGAGGGTCGCGCCGGTGGTCAACACATCATCCACCACGATGACGCGCTTGCCGGCGAGGCGCGGCGCGTGCCTGGGAACGATGGCGAAAAGGTCGGCGACGTTGGCGCGGCGTTCCGGCGCGCTCAACCCATGTTGCGCGGCTGGGGTGCGGGTGCAACACAGCGCATCTTCTTGACAGGCCATGCGCAGTTCTCGCGCGACAGCGCCTGCCAGCAGCGCCGCCTGATTATAGCCGCGCTTGCGCCGCCGTTCGGGGGCCATCGGCACCGGCACCACAAGCTCAGCCCTCATCAATGGTTCCTGCCGCCACGCCTGGGCCAGCAAACCAGCCAGCGCGGGCGCGCACTGGCGCTTGCCATTGAATTTCAGCGCCCACACCGCCGTTTTCAGCGGCGGCAGATAGCTCCCCGCCACGCGTGCCCCGGCGAGGTGGGGCGCGTCGAGGCAGCGGGCGCAGAAGGTCGCCGCCACGCCGTGCGGGCAGGGCATGGGCAGCCGATGACGCGCGATCTCCGCCCGGCATGACGCGCACAGCCACGCGCCACGCGTTTGCTTGCAGCCCACGCATTGCGGCGGGAAGAGCAGATCCAGCACCGACACCGCCATGTTCGCCGCCTCCTTCGCACAAGAGTATAGCAGATGCAAGCTGAAAGGGCAAGCACCTCATGAGATTGGCACATGAGGTGCGCTGCTGAGGTCACATCACGAGAAAGGATGCTCGTTTCTGTGCAGATCACAAATGTTACACGGCACGTGATTTTGGCCACCCATGCGCGGGTGGCGGATAATTCCCTGACGCGCCTGATGGGGCTTCTCGGCAAGCGCGCATTCCCTGAGGGCCAGGCATTGGTGCTACGTCCGTGCTCCGGCATCCACACGGTGGGGATGCGTTTCGCCATCGACGCGCTTTATCTTGATGCGCGGCGGCGCGTCATCCACGCAGTGAGCGATCTCGGCCCCTGGCGTTTCGGTCCGCTGGACCCCGCCACCGCGTGCGTGGTGGAAATGCCCGCCGGCACCATCGCCACCACTGCCACCGCCATTGGCGATGAGATTTTCTTCTCTGAAGACTGATGATAGCGGTCGCTCCTTTCCGATGGGAATTTCGCATGAGACATTTGGTAGGCAGAACAGGGTCTTTGTTGCATGGGCGGCGCGATCTCGGTATACTGGCAAAGCCATGTCAATGCTACACTGGCACAGGTCGCATGGTAGCAAGGGCGCGACGGAATCGGATGCTCACGTTGCGTGTGTGGGGACGGGGCGGCGATTTGTGGCAGTGCAAGCGCAAGCGATGAAGGGAGGTCGATGGTCAGGAGGCTATATGCGCCGTGATGACCATCAGACGCATGCAAAGAAACGACAAGAAGGGTGCGCGCCGGGTGATCTCTGAACCACCTTCGTCGCGCGTGCTGCCAGTAATCAATGCCAAAGATGACGTGCGCCATTGGCTTGAGCATTATTGGACGAAGTTGGGGTTGCCACAGCACGAACGGCAGCGGCTGGCCGTCACGCAAGACCGCGCCGAGTTCGCCCGCTGGACCGGCCGCCGGCTGAATCCGCTGGCGCTGGGGTGTTACTGTTACTTGCCCGGCACGCCCGACGAAGGCCGCACGGGGGTGACATTGGCGCACACGGCGGGTGACGGCAGCACAGCGACAGCAGAGCATCCGAGCATCATGCAATTATCTCTTTTCAGCCAGGAAGCCGCGCATGCGACAAAAACGCGCCCGCCCGCGCCCCCACAACACCGGCACCTCATCTTCATCGAACCCGACCTGCTGCCGCTCGGCACGGAAGTGACCGTCGCGCACGAACTGATCCATCTGTCGGATCGCGTGCGGGGCCGTCCGCGCCGACATCATTGTCATGGCTATGACGCCATTGCTGCCGACGAAGCCGCCATCACCGGGCGCGACCCAGAGCTGCTGCGACAGTTGTTGCGTGACGAGACGGAACGGCGTGAATCGGTGCTGCGCGCCGCGCGGCCCTATCGCTATCTGTACGTCTGCCCGCGTTGCGGCAAGGAATATCACCGCGTGCGCAAATATCCGCGCCCGGTGTCGTGCGGTTCCTGCGACCGCGCCTATAACCCGAAATATTTGCTGGTGCTGCGCGATGCCGTCGCAGAGGATGCGGTGCGAGCGGTGTAGCATAGGAGGCGGCAGAGCGCGCCCACATCGCAATCCAACGAGGCGGATCGCCGTAAACAGCGGTCCGCTTCATTGCAAAACGGGCCGGCGGTATCGATGAAAAGATCAATGCGCGCGCCTACGGGCCTGACAGCCACGCTGTAGGGCGATGGCATGCCTCGCCCGCCGCCTGCGCGGGCTGGAATGCTGCTTGTCAGATGAACCATGCTGCACATTGCTCTCATATGGCCCGACTTCTCAGTTATGACCAAGCATTTCCCACGTTGTATATGGTGCGGCTGGAAATTTTATGCTGCGGCATGTACCTAAATTCCCAGTCATGCAAAACAAGTGATGGAAACTGATTTTGGAGGAAACCTGATGGCGAACGGTGGTATGACACCGCCTGAACGCGCCGCGCTGAGCGGACGCATCAAACGCGCGGCGCTGGCACTGGGCACGGTGGCCGTGCTGATCGGCGGCGCGCTGGGCATCCGCTCCCTGACCGTCAAGGCGTCTAACCCCGCCTATGCCGCCCTCGCGCCCGATTCGGTGCCGGCGATCATCCGCAGCGGGCAATATCTGGGACCCCATAACCCCTCGGCGCGCTT
>JAJPKG010000228.1 GCA_021323815.1 Pseudomonadota bacterium | reverse complement strand
GCATGATACACTATTTCTTAACCCATGCCTGATCATGCAGTTGACCGGCGGGTTATGGTATCACTTTTGCGGTAAGGTTGATTGTAGCGTCGAGTATCACGCGCATCATTCAATGGGACCGGCACACTCACACGGTCTGTGGAATGGATGTTTCGATGAAAAGGAGCCGTGCCTGTGTTTTGTTACGATCCCCAGCGCATGACGCCGCCGCCCCGCATGAAGGAGCACCTGGACGGGCAAGCCATCATCGCCAGGGTTGCCACTGATGTTCGACCACGCTGATATGGTGCAGATCGATCAGGTGCAGGCCACCTTAGCCCTGTTGCCCGTTCCCGCGTGGCTCTACGACGCGCGCGGGCGCTTGCGTTTCGTCAATGAGGCCACGTTGCGCTTGTTTGACGTTCCCGATTTCGAGGCGTTCACCGCGCTCGTCGGCGGCACCATTGCCGAACAGATGCAGCGTTTGCGTCCGCGCCTAGCCTCCCCCACCTCCATTGCCAAAGCGACCGAAGAGAGCATCTATTCTTTCACGCCCGACCGTGTGCGCACCGAGGGCGGCGAGCCGCAATGGGGATCGGTGCGTCGCAGAGAAGGAGCCGAGCCACTGCGGCAAGATGAGCTGCCCGTTTCACGCGCGCTGAAAAAGCGCGTCGTCACCGACCAACTGCTCAGCCTGCAACATCCCACGCTAGAGACCGAGATCATCGTGCGCGCGTCCGCCGCGCCAGTGCTGGAAGGCAACCGCGTGCTGGGGGCGATCCTCATTACCAACGACAGCACCCAAGCGTTGCTGCAAGAGGGCCGGCGCGATGCCATTCTTTCGCTGGCCGGCCACGACATCCGCAATCCCTTGACGCCGGCGCGCGGCCTGCTGCAACAATTGCGTCTGCGCCTGGCGCGTGAGGGAGACCGCTTCACCAAAGAGATCGATTATATCGACCGCGTGCTGGCTCAACTCGATCGCATCAAGCAGATCGCCGCCGACCTGGATGCGATTGCCGTGAACAGCCGGGGCGAGGCAACCGAGTCGATGGCCTCATGCGATCTGGTGGCAATCGCTCACCAGGTGGCGCAGCGCCAGATGGAACGCCACCCCGATGTGCCGGTGGTGGTGCGCTCCACCTTGCCGGAGATGAAGGGCGTGTGGTCGTGCCTGCACCTGGAACGCGCCCTGGTGATGCTGGTGGATAGCGCGGCACGCCGCTCGCCCCCTGGTCGCCCCGTCACCATTCGCCTGAAACAGCAACGCAATCAGTTCAAGGTGGAGATCAGCGACCAGGGTGAGGGGCTGTCACCCGAACGCCTGGAAGCGATGCGCGAGACGCTCAGTCGCGGCGGCGCGGCGCTGGCCCTCACGCACGGCTGGGATCTCGATCTTTCCACCGTGCAAACGATGCTGGCACTGAATCGCAGCCGCCTTTCCATCTCGGCCAGCGCGCGCGGAGGAACAACCTATTGGTTCACCCTGCAAGCTCCCCTGCCTGATCCGGAATTTTCCCTGTGATCCGCCCCAAAAAGCCCAGGCGCGGCAGCGGTTGTGATATGCTGATGAGGCAACCATCTTTTTGAGAAAGGAACCGTGAATATGGCTGGTCTGGGGGCGCGCATCGCTCGCCGTCGCGCGCGCAATCGCCGCCGGGGATTGGCGCAACAGCGCAAACGCACCATGTGGAAGCGCATGCGCCAGCGCCGGGGGGTATAAGCGCTATCTATCGCTATTTCCCTCTCTATAAGAAGCTGCCGATTGCCCTTCGGCAGCTTTTGTATGGCCACCAGCGTGCGATGAAAAGCGCTTCTGCGAACAGCGCGAAACGCGAGCGATCTTTGCGCCGGGCTTTTTCTCCAGAAATTGCGTCCTCCACCTCTTGACAAAATCCTGATCGGTAAGTATACTTTTCTCTATCAAGAAAATTTTAACGGTAGAATTTGATGGAAGAGCCACAAGAGGTGTTTTACCTCACTTCGATCGACCAGGCCAGGACCATTGCCGACCCGCTGCGCCTGCGTCTGATCGACTATCTGATCCGTGAGCCGCTGACCGTGACGCAGTTGGGCGAGCGCGTGGGGGAATCGCCAGCGAAGGTGCATTATCACGTGCGCGAGCTGGAGCGTATCGGCGTGGTGCGGCTGGTGGAAACGCGTGAGAGCGAGCGCGGGGGCATTCTGGAAAAATATTACCGCGCGACGGCCAAAAACATTCAGCTTTCGCCGGATCTGCTGCGCACCTCGCCACCCAGCGAGGCCGAGGCCATGCTGAGCGAGTGGTTTCAGATGCTCATGCGCGAGGCCATGCATGCAGTGGCACGCGCTGTGGCGAATCCTGATGCGCACGAGCCGCTTGACCTGCAAAACGAATATATCTGGGCAACCAATGAGGAATTCAAGCAGACGATGGAACGCATCAACGAAGCCGTCGCGCCATTGCGCGCGCCACGCTCCGGAGCGGCTGTGCATGAATGGTCGATCAGCATCATCGCGCATCGCAGCCGGCCTTCGGGGGAGGAGATTGCGTCCCTGCATCGCCCGCCGCAGCCGGTCGCGGTGCCGCCGTTGTCGGCCTCACCCAGCATGCCACCAGAGCCGCCTCTGCCATCTTCACCAACCGTGACTGCTTCGAGCAGGCGCTTTACCCACATGTGGGTGGTAGGGGCGGTTGATATTTCGCGGCAGGATCTCGAACGCGCCATTGCCAAAGGCAAACCCTATGCTATCGTTGTTCTGGGCACATGCCGCTTCAACAACGATATCACGCCGGCTCTCATCGAGAAGAGCATCGCCAGTTTTCGCCACAAGGGGTCGCTGATAGCTTCACCGGAGGTGCGCGCGGCGCTCAAACAGAAAGGGGGTGAAGGTTAGCGCGTTTCTGCAAACAGCGGTATCCCTTCGGCATATTCGTAAGAAGGATGCGCGGCAGCGTCTGGACCACGCCACCGCGCACGCGACCCCTTGACATTCGGCATGCAGTCAACATCACGAATTGGGAGGAGTCATCATGCATTCTAGCACAAGCGGAGCCATTGCGCCCAAAAAACCGGGTTTGCTCATTAACCGCGATTTCGCGCTGCTCTGGACCGGCGGGGCGATCTCGGTCTTCGGCGACATCATCTTCGATTTCACCCTGACGGTGTGGGTGGCGCTCGGCCTGGCCGCGCATCAGAGTTGGGGGCCGCTGGCGGTGAGCGGCGTGTTGCTGGCGGCGTCGGTGCCGCTCTTTGTCTTTGGTCCCATCGCGGGCGTCTTCGTGGATCGCTGGGACAAGCGCCGCACCATGCTGGCGATGGATGCCATCCGCGCCGTGCTCATCGGTCTGTTAGTGCTGGCGACCAATATCATTCCGCTGCCGTTCCTGCCGGATGGCCGCGTGCCGCTGGAATGGCAGCTGGGGATGGTGTATGGTGTCGTTTTCTTGAACACCCTCTGCTCGCAATTTTTCGGCCCGGCACGGTTCGCCCTCATCGGCGATGTGGTGCCGGAACCCCAGCGCGCGCACGCGATGGGCATCAGCCATGCGGCGCAGATGATCGCGATGATCATCGCGCCACCGCTTGCGCCGGTGCTGTATCTGGCGCTGGGCGCGCAGTGGGCCATCGGCATCGACGCCCTGTCGTTCCTCGGCTCGTTTCTGCTGGTGCTGGCAGTGCGCGCCCCAAAATCCGCCACCAGCCGCGTCGCGGGACAAAAACCGAACTTCCTGCGCGAGTTCTTTGCCGGGCTGGGCTTTGTGGCGCGCAACCGCGTCACCTCAACGCTGGTGATCTCCGTCGTCGTCATCATGCTCGGCGCGAGCGCGTTCAACGCGCTGGAAATCTATTTCGCGCTGAATAACCTGCACGTCACACCCTATCTCTATGGCTTCTTGTCCACCAGCCAGGGGGTCGGCGCGGTGCTGGGGGCCGTCATCGCTGGCGCGCTTGCCCAGCGCATCGGCCTGGCGCGGATGGTGGGGATGTCGCTGCTGCTCACCAGTGTGTGCATTCTGGTCTATGCGCGCATGACCAGCTTTGCGCCCGCCCTGGCGCTGGCAGCTTTTGGCGGCGTCTTTCAGGCGGCGCTCAATGTCGCCGTCGGGCCGCTGATCTTGCGTGTGACGCCGCGCGCGTTTGTCGGGCGCGTGATGGCCACGATCAATCCCACCACCGGCCTGGCGCAGATCCTCGGCACCATCCTCGCCGGCTATTTGGCCAGCAAGGTGTTGCCCGATTTCCATCAGCAAGTGCTGGGGATGCAGTTTGGCACGTTCGACACCATCCTCACCGGCGGCGCGCTGCTGTGCATTGCCGGCTCCATCTTCACCATCGCTCGCCTCGGCTTCCGCGATCCCGCGCCGGTGGAACCGTCGCAAGCGGAATCGGCTGCCACGCCTGATGCTGAGCCAACGGTGCTGACGGAGGCAGTGCCGGCGGAATAACATGAAATGATCAAATCGAGGCCGATGGCATCTGCAAAGCATTCACTTTTCAGTGCCTTGCGCCTCGTCGCCATCTCATGATGTTTTACAGGAAGCCCGTAAAGCCGCTGAGGCTTTAGCCCATGCGGATGAACGGGCTTGCGTCGGTTTTAACCAGAGGTTTGACAAACGCTCAAAATAATCGTATCATG
>JAJPKG010000358.1 GCA_021323815.1 Pseudomonadota bacterium | reverse complement strand
CGCCAGCGCTTGTGGGACGCGAAACAGCCGCAACTTCACGCCGCGCTGCAACTGGCGCTGCCCGATCCTTTCGCCCCATCACCTGACGAGATTATTCCCGATGACCGGCTGAAATTGCTGTTTACCTGCTGTCATCCGGCGTTGAATTTCGAGGCGCGGGTGGCGCTGACCCTGCGGACGCTGGGCGGCCTTTCCACCACAGAGATCGCCCGGCTATTCCTAGTGCCGGTGCCGACGATGGCGCAACGCCTGACCCGCGCCAGGCAAAAGATCCGTGACGCCTGCATTCCCTATCGCGTGCCGCCGCTGGAACTGTTGCCGGAGCGGGTGCCGGCCCTGCTGGCAGTGCTCTATCTCATCTTCACGGCGGGTTACAGCGCGCCGGAAGGAGACGCCTTGCTGCGGCGCGATCTCTGCGCCGAGGCGATCCGCCTGACGCGCATCCTCACCGCTTTTCTGGCACGCGAATGGCATGATGAGCCTGAGGCGCTAGGCCTGCTGGCGCTGATGCTGCTGCACGATTCGCGCCACGACGCCCGGCTGGGGGCAGACGGCACGCTCGTTCTGCTGGAAGATCAGGATCGCTCCAAGTGGGATCGCGCTGAGATCGCGGAAGGTGCGGCGCTGGTGGAATGCGCCTTGCATCTGGGGCGAGCAGGACCCTATCAGGTGCAAGCCGCCATCGCCGCCATTCACGCGCTGGCACCTGCGCCCGAGGCTACCGACTGGCCGCAGATCGCTGCGCTCTATGACGTGCTGCTGGGCATGCAGCCCTCGCCGGTGATCGCGCTCAACCGCGCGGTGGCGCTGGCGATGGCCGACGGCCCCCGACGCGGCCTGGCCTTGCTGGACGCGCCCGATCTCGCCAAACCCCTGGCACGCTATCATCTCTATCACGCCGCCCGCGCCGATCTGCTACACCGCGAGGGACGCATCGCTGAAGCGCATGAAGCCTATGCCATCGCGCTCGCCTGTTGCCCCAACAGCGTCGAGCGCGCGTTCCTGGAAAAGCGCCTGCGCGAGATTCAGTAGTGGCACATCCTCATCCCCTGGTCAGGAGACGCATTATGGCAGAGATTACTGATGAGTTTATGCGCCAACACATGGCCGCAACCAAAGACTATTGCATCGTCGTCTTGAAAGCCGGACCAAACCAACAGATGCCGGGCGCGGACCAGATCATCTGGGAGCATGGCCGGCGCAATTTTGCATTGCGCGAACAGGGTTTGCTCGCCATCGTCTGCCCCATCCGCGATGGCAGCGAGGTCAGCGGCCTCGGCATCTTCACCACTTCTCCTACGGAGACGCAACAGCTTATGGATGATGATCCCGGTGTGCAAGCCGGCGTCTTCGTCTATGAGATTCACCCCTGTCGCGGCTTTCCAGGGGATAGCTTGCCGGCATGATCATGCGCCGTCCTTGCTTTCATAAACAGCAATGACCGATAGTGTGCGGCTCATGATATGCATCGTTGCCGGCTCCCTTTCCTCACCCGCAGGTGATGGCGATGGTCGCGTCGCCACCGTTGCTGCTGACGGTGATGGAGCCGTTGAGCGTGATATCCCCAATCATCACCGTTTGCAGTTGTCCCGCCGCCTGCGAGCCGCTGGAAGGGGAGATGGTATAGAGCTTGTTGCTGGCTTTCGCGGACCAGTTCAGCACCCCGCCGCCGCTGTTGCTGAGGGTGAATGAGGCGCTGCCGGCGACACAGACTGTGAGATGAATGCTATAGGTTGAGACAGCAAGCACAGGCGCGGGCGTGTGGGTGGGAACGGGCGTGGCACGCTGCATGGGGGTGGGGGTGGCCCCCGGAGCGGGCGTTTCGGGACCGAAACCAGTGGAAGGCGTCGGCGTCGGCGCGCTCCCAGGCTGAGCGGGCTGCCCCGGCGAAGCACCGGTGGCGGGGGTGCCGGTGGCACTCAGCAAGAGCGTCGCGGTGGGGGTGGCTGTGGCACCGTTGATGTTGACATTGACATTCTTGTTCGAGTTCGCATTGTTGACGCTCAACGAAGGCGCGGCACCTTTTTCGTGGATGAGCAACACGCCGAGTAATGCCAAAGCGAACACGGTGAGCAAGCACAGGCCAGCCAGCACCCATAATGGTAAGGATGAAGGATAATTGCTGGGTGAGACGCGCGCGAACGGCGTTGGATGAAGCTGGGTGACTTCCGGCGCTGGGGAAACATGTCCTCCGTTTTCTTCGGCAGCCTCAATGACGCCGGAGCCGTTACATTCCGGACACAACTGCCGCCCGCCCTCGGTTTTGATGTCCCCGCGTCCGCCGCAGGTGGGACATACTTTCATACGCATGTCACTCCTCCACGAAAGGCTGCAGCGCCGATGCAAATGCCTCGGCGGAAGGGTAACGGTCCTCTGGATCTTTTTCCAGCGCATGGTGAACGATCCAGGCTAACCCCTGATTCACACGGCGGTTCAACAGGTTGAGGGGGTGCGGTTCCACGCGCAGCTGGGCCAGCGCCACCGCTTCGGGCGACCCCGAAAACGGCGGATGCCCGCACAGCATTTCATAGAGCACGCAGCCCAACGCATAGACATCCAGGCGGGGATCGATAATTTCCGCGTCAAACGCGGCATCGCTTTCTCGCGCCCGTAACTGTTCCGGAGCCATATAGGCAGGGGTGCCGAACACTTTGCCCTGCCGCGTCAGGTGCGTGTCATACATCACATGGGCGATGCCGAAATCGCTCAGCCATAAAGAACCTTCATCCTTCAACAACATATTCTGAGGCTTGACATCGCGGTGAATGATGGGCGGCGTCTGGCTGTGCATCGCGTGCAGCGCGCCGGCCATCTGGATGGCAAATGTGCAGGCATCAAAGACCGCCAGCGGGGCGCGATGGCGGCTTTCCAGGCGGTCTTCCAGCGTGCCCAGCGGACAATAGGGCGTCACATACCAATAACTGCGCGCGTTGCGCCCGGTTGCCAGAATCGGCAGGATGTGCGGGTGTTGCAAGCGCTGCATGATCTCCACCTCGCGGGTGAAGCGTGCAAGCATCTTTTCGTCTGCATAGGTCTGCTCGTACCGTAATGAAAAAATCTTGATGGCGACCTGTTGCTGGGTTTGCGTGTCGCGAGCGCGATAGACGATGGTGGGGGAACCAATGCGTAAGAAACCGAGTTCTTCTTCAATCTCATAGATGTCGAACCTGGTTCCAGCGCTGAGCGGCAATTCAATGGTTGGAAACTCATCCATCTCGATCCTCCCTGATGGTGGATATCCAGAGGCCAGCCATCCTCTGTTCTTTTTGCTCGTCAGCATTATAACCTCCCTGTCCAGCAACATAACCTGAGCAAAACCACGCGGAACCCTCTCATAGAGCCAAAAAATGCATTTTCCAAGAAGGTGCACAGCGGCTCATCTTACAGAGTCACTAGCGAAATACATTTTGAAACAGCAGAAGAGACGCGCCTGCACCGCCTGGGTCTGCGCGACGCGCCCTTGTTGCGTCGCTGCTCACCCCTGGCGTTGAGCGACGACGATGTGCAGGGGCATCACCGCCTGATAGGCCATGCTGCCAAATTCTTCGTCGATGGCGCGCAGCAACGGCTCCCATTCCTCCACCGCGATCAGCCCGGCTTGCAAGCAGAACGCGCGCATATTCTGGATGCCCAGCACCATATTCCACGCCATGCTCAACCCGATGAATCCCCCGTGCGCGCCAATCGGCAGTTCCACCATGCGGCTCTGGATCTGATGAAAGCGATAAGGCGATTGGCGCACATAGCTGTCGAGCTTCCGTGGCTGCGCCAGATCAATCTGACGCGCCGCAAGGATTGCGCCAAACAGGCCGTTGTAGCGCGCGAATGCTGGGCCGGTTTCAACAGGCAACAGTCCCTCAACGCATTCCAGCCAGCCGCCCGGCGCGATCAGCCGCCCCAGCTCATTGATCACCGGCTGCCATTGCCCGCTGGGAATGCCCAGATGAACGAAGCGCATGTGAACGTAATCAAAGGTGCCATCGGCGAAAGACAAGCCGCGCAAGATGTTGCCTTGCACAAAGACGTAATTCGGCGGCATCGGCTGCGCATCCGCATAATGCTTGGCCGGCGCAACAACATCAACGCCGGTAACCACCGCCTGGGGAAATCGTCGCGCCACTTCCACACACCAGCGCCCGTTGCCACAGCCGACATCCAGAATCCGGCGCGGCGAAGTGACGGGCATGGCTGTCGCCTGGGCAATCGTTTTGTCCAGAATGTGATTTGTCCATGTGCCGGTGCTTGCTCGCGTTCCGGACGCAGCCGAGCTGTGCAGCGACGGCACCAGACTGTTGCCGCGCAAAAACGCGCGCAGAATGAAATGCTGCAAGCTCAGCCGATCATCTTCTTCAGGAATATTCGGCAAGGGATACGGGCTTTCTGCGGGGGCAATCTCCGCGCGCCCGGCAACGGGCAGGGTGGCGAGAAGGCCAGCGGGGGACATGGCAGGATCAACAGGGATGGGTTGCGACATGATACCCCTCCTACGCGCTGCGGCAAAGGCTTATCTTGTTATAGCGCAACTCCTTGATCTCAGCAAGGAGGAATTTTACCTTGCCCGGCGCGGCCTTCTAGCGGTGAAGGTCCTTTCAGCGAAAAATGTCTCAGATTACCGGAAATCGATCCAGCCATAAGTGCCCGTTGTCGCGTACAATCAGACGTGTGACCAGGCTGGTCATATGGCGCGTTTTCACAGCAGAGGATTCCCTCATTCGGTTTTTCCGTTCCTGATGGCGCAACCAGATCAGAAACGGACTGCGAAAGGAAGGTCTCATGTCAGAACAATCGCTCAACACGCCCACCGCGACGGCCACCCAGCCGCCCCAGTCGCATGCGCCGACGTTTCGGCTGCCCTCGCCGGAAGTGGCGCTGCCGCTCATCGCCATCTTAGGATATTCCGCGTTTCTCATCAGCGGTTTTGGCAAAGATCTGGGGCCATCGGTGCAGCCCTTGCCCATCTATGCCTTTTTGGGATTGTTATTGCTGGCCCTGCAAGCCGTCATTTCCACGAAGGCGTCGGTGGCCGGCATCATCTATACCTTTGTCACCAGCAGTCTCGCGCTGATCTATGCCGCTTTTGTCTATTTCGACAAAGCGGACAATTTCGCGCGTCACGCGGCGTTTTACTTCGTCGTCAACACAATGCTGGTGGTGGTGTTCATCTATGATGCCATTGCCCGCCGGGTGCGCACAGGCGCGCTGGATGGCAGTGCTCAGGCAATGCCGGCACAGATGAAGCCGTTTTCGTTTGGGTCGTTCGCCGTCGATTTCGCCGGGCTGGCGATCTTGCTCTATATCGCTTACGGCTTGCTGAACTTCATTGTCAGCGTGCCGATTGGCGCGACCCAACAGACCATCAACCTGAATCTGGATCAAATCGGCCTGAACATTCCCAACATCCCCACCCTGCAACAATTGGATCTCGTCATCGCGGTCGGCGCAACCGCAGTGGCGCTGCTGCTGACGGGCATCGTCGGCGTGGTGGCGGTGGCCGGCCAGGGAACCGGCGCGGGATCAGGTGGCGCGGCAGTCGGCACCTTTGGCGGCGCGCTGGGCCGCATCGCCAACACCGCCGCCAATCAGGTGTTGCTTTCGCTGCGCCTGGTGCTCAGCCCGCTGGTATGGCTCATCCCCTCGTTCAGCATCGCCGTCTTCTCAAATAACTTCACCAACTACTTGAATCTCGCCGCTGCGACGCGCAACGCGCCCTGGGATCTCATCAACCCGTTCAGCGCAAAAGCGGCGGCCAATTACGGCAATGCGTTCGCGCAACTGGGCCTGGGGGTCCTTTCGGTGGCTGCGGTGATTCTGGCCGTTGCGGTGGTTGAACATGACGGCGAAATCATCCAGCGCACCTTGCAGGTCTTGGGCGTGGCGGGTCGCACGGTGGCGCTCACGCTCGCCTTTTTCACGTTCAGCCTGGCATTCCTCAACATGGTGCTGGTGCTGGTTCGCCCGCAAACCAGCGAGCCGTTCCAGGTGGGTGGGTCCACGTTGATTGCGCTGGTGGCCGGCGGCATCTTCGCCGGTTATGTCGCGCTGCGCGAGCGCGCCAGAAAACCAGCTTAGGCACCAGCGCGATATCCAGCCAGGTGATTGGCAATCAGGGGTGCGCCCGACGGGGATAACGATGTTTTAGCAGGTAGCACAAACACCGCCTGGAAGGCGACTTTTTCGCGCCGGGGATATCCCGTCCCCGGCGGCCAGATGACGCGATGTCCGTGCTATTTTTGCAAACGTCATGATCCCCGGCAGGCGCGCTCATGACTGGCGCTTGTTTCCATTCTGTCCCGCATGCAGACCGCGGATGAAGAGATCGATCAGCCGGGCATAGCTTTCATCGAGATCCAGCGCCAGACCGAAACCGTGATGCACTTCCAGCGAGACGAAGCCATGAACAACACTGCGCAGGGCGCGCACGGCATGCAACGCGTCTTCTGCCTGCAAGCCATAGTGCGCCAGGATGCTGACGACAACCTGCACCGGCTGCGCGCCCGCCGCCTGCGCCTCAGCATCCATATAGCGCGGCGCGGCTTCGACTGCTGCATACCACCCCGGATGCTCATGGGCAAAAGCGCGATAAGCATGCGCCAGCGCCCGCACGGCATCATCGCCCGAATGACCAGCAACAACCTCGCGCAGGGTGTCACCCAGGCGCACCAGCACCAGCAATGTCACTCCGCGTCGCACATCATCCAGTCCGGCGATGTAGTTATAGAGCGAGGGAATACGCACGTTCAATCGGGTGGCGATATCAGCCAGCGTGATGCCTTCCACGCCGCGCCGGTCGGCCAGTTCCACGGCAATGGTGATGATCTGCTCGCGGTCGGTCCGCGCTTTACGCGACATGGCGCTCGGCGACAGCAATGGCACGGCGCATCTCAGCTTCCGGCTGCCGCAAAGCGCGACCATGCCCCACCGCCAACTGCTGCGGATGCAACGCGCACAACTGCCGCGCCGTCTCAATGGCCGTGCGCAGATCCCACGTTCCCATCTTGAGGAAAGGGAAGATCGGGCGTGCGATGCCGGCAACCGCGATGCCGCCATAGGTGCTGAGCGCGTCGCCGGCGATCAAGAGGCCATCACGGCTATCGAGAAAGGCTACCTGGCCGGGGGTGTGCCCCGGTGCGGCAATGACGGTCAGCGACCCAACCTTGTCGCCGGGCACAATGGCGCGCGTCGGCTGGGGAAATCCGCTGGCATACGCGCCGCGAATGGGCGCTTGCGCCTCATCGGCATCCAGGCTGCGGTCGCCGTTCATGATGCGCGCCTCACGCTCGGTATACACGATCTCCGCCTGAGGCAACAGCTCATGCAACTCCGTCAGCGAGCCGATGTGGTCGCCGTGCGCGTGGGTGAGTGCGATGCGCGCGATCTCGCCCCCCATCTGCCGCGCCGCCGCGATATATCCCCGCGCGCCCCCACCAATGCCGGTATCAATGAGGGTAAAACCGTCATCCTCGCGCACCAGATAGCAATTCACGGGAAACAAAATGGCTGAGCGAGTCAATTGCGTCGTATGGTCGCTGATCTTCGTCGTTCGCACGCTGATAGCCCTTTCCGGCATCGCCGCCGCTATAAACTAACTATATTAGTTTATAAGCCCATGTCATACGTTTTGTCAAGAGCAAGACAATGAAATCCCCTCTCGCGCTCTGGCTGGCAAATCTGCTCCAATCAAAGAGGAAGCGCCACAATTCCTGTTCCTAATTACATATAGGAGAATATTGAATGGATGACTGGGTTGTCCGAGGTGGAATCGCTGATTGGGAAAACCTGCGTGATGCTTACAGGAAGCCCGTAAAGCCGCTGAGGCTTTAGCCCATGCGGATGAACGGGCTTGCGTCGGTTTTAACCAGAGGTTTGACAAACGCTCAAAATAATCGTATCATGG
>JAJPKG010000189.1 GCA_021323815.1 Pseudomonadota bacterium | reverse complement strand
TCTTCATGGACGCCCCCGGTGCGGCTTCACGCCTGTCGCTGGTCGTTTCAGGCACCATCCTCTGGCTGGGATTGCTGATCTTTTACCACTTTGAAGATCCTGCCTATGGCGGCACGGTGGCCTTTTTTGCGCTCATCGGCGGTCTGGCGGTCGTCATCTTCTGGATCCGCTATCTCGCCGACGAGTTTTAGCCCGCACCTTGAGCGACCTGCTCCGCAATGCCGGGCATTGCTTCCTTCCTGCGGCGACGGTTCGCTGTCGCGCCTATGGGCCTGAGGGCCACGAAGCCTCACCTTTATGCTGTGTTGGGATTCCATGCCGTGCCCGCGGCCTTTGCGGCGGAATGCCCACAGGCGCGGGTTGACCCGCTGGCCCATCCATATCTGTTGTTAAAGACTTCGATCGTAGGGGCGAGGCATGCCTCGCCCTCCCTCGGATTGCCGGGTTGTGCTGTTCCCCTCTCATTCATACGTTGTTTATTGTTGCATCAACCGTTGATCCTGTGCTATCGTATTTATCGCGTGATAAAAACAGCAGCGAAAGGGATGATGGGAGATGCCCGACGCGCCCTCTCGTGCTGATGCGGAGGAGACGCGCCGTGCCATCTTGCGCGCCGCGCAGGAACTCTTCGCGGCGGCGGGATATCGCGCGGTGACAACGCGCATGGTGGCGAAGGTCAGCGGGATCAAGCAGCCGCTCATCTACTATCATTTCGCCGATAAAGAGGCGCTCTATGTAGAGGTGCAGCGCGAGCGCGCCCTGGCCTGTCGCGCCGCCCTGGAATACATTGCCGGACAGCATGACATGCCCATTCCAGAGCGGTTGCGCGCTGTCGTGGCAGCGCTGCGGGCCTCACATCAGAGCAACATGAGCCTGTTCATGCATGATGTGCAGCACGAATTGAGCGAGCAGGCACGCGCGACGCTGAGCGAGCTGTTTCGCGCCAACATCGTGCAGCCGATCATGGCGATCTTTGCGGAGGGCATCGCATCCGGTTTCTTGCGAAAGCCGGAGCAGGGTGGCGTTGCGCCGCGCCTGGCGACCTTTTTGCTGCTGAGCGCCATCATGCATCTGCCGGAAGTCGCTGATGTGGAGCGCGGCGCTGATCCTCGCGCAGATCTGGATGCCAGCGCGGCGGACGCGCTCATCCACGCGCTGCTGTATGGGATGGCAGCAGCGCCTCCCGGCTAAGCATAGTGGGAATGGCATGGCGTCACGGGCGGCGACACGCGGGCATGATGCCGCTCATCTCCGCTTTTTGATTCCCGCTCGACTTTTTGTTGGGCTTATTTATCAAGCGATAAAGGAGCAAGCTTTTATGGAAGGCATTCCTGAGACGCCGGCAACGGCAGGCGCGGCAGCGGTGCAATCCGCGCCCGATTCCGGTTACAAATGGCGGGTGCTCGCCTCGGTGGTGTCGGGTCTGTTCATGGTCATCCTTGATGCCACTGTTGTCAACGTGGCGCTCAAAGCGTTGCAGCAGCATTACAACGTCGGCACGAACGAGGCGCAATGGGTTATCAGCCTTTATACGTTGGCGCTGGGTATTGCGACGCCGCTTTCCGGCTATCTGGGCGACCGGTTCGGCATCAAGCGCATTTATCTCACCGGCCTGGCGCTCTTCGCCGCCGGTTCGGCGTTGTGCGGCGTGGCCTCGCTGGCGGATTTCTCGTTCACCATCGGCGGTCAGCCCATTACGCCGCTGACCTTCTTGATCATGGCGCGGGCCATTCAGGGCATCGGCGGTGGCATCGCCCTGCCACTGGGAACAACGCTGCTATTCAAGGCATTCCCGGCGCGCGAGATCGGCGCGGCCTTCGGCATCTTCGGCATTGTGCTGGTCTTCGCGCCGGCGATGGGGCCGCTGCTGGGTGGCTGGCTGGTGGATCACAACCTGCTGGCGTGGATCTTCTTCTTGAATATCCCCATCGGCATCATCGGCCTGATCATCAGCACCAGCTTTTTGCGCGAGACGCCCGGCGTGAAAGCGACGCCGGCGGATATCCCCGGCATTATCTTCGCCGGGTTGGGCTTCGGCGCGGTGCTTTATGCCGCCTCGACCGCCGGCGAGCAGGGTGTGGGTTGGGGAGATGCCCGCGTGCTCGTCCCGCTCATCGGCGGGGGTGTCGCTCTGGCGATCCTGGCGGTGGTGGAACTGCGCTCGCCCAATCCGCTGCTGGATCTCAAGCTCTATGGCATCCCCAGTTTCGCCATTGCCAACGTTGCCGGTCTGGTTGGCACCATCGCACTGTTTGGCGCAGAGTTTTTGCTGCCACTCTACTTGCAGATCTTGCGCGGGCAAACGGCATTTCAGGCGGGGCTGACGCTGCTGCCGCTGGCCATTGCCTCGGCAGTGACAACAGTCATCGCCGGGCGGCTGTCGGACCGCGTTGGTCCGCGCCTGCCCATCGTCATCGGCTTTTTGCTGATCGCTTTCAACACCTATCAGTTCTCGCAATTGACGCTGACGACCGATCTGAAATTCATCGGCTTCCTGCTGGTGTTGCGCGGCATCGCCGTCGGCCTGATCATCCAGAACAGCCAGGTGGCGGCGTTGCTGGATGTGACGCCGGCTCGCTTGAATCGCGCGACGCCGCTGGTGCAGGCGACACGGCAGACGATGCAATCCATCGGGGTGGCGGTGCTGGCAACGATCCTGAGCAGCGCCGTCACCATCAGCCTGAACAGCGCGCAGAAGCCGGCGAACATCCCGCCGGGAACGGACATTTCGCAGTTGCCGCCCGCCGTGCAGCAGCAGATCATGCAGGCGATTCAGCGGTTCCACGATTTCCAGCAGCAATACATCACCGGCCTGACGCATGCTTATCAGGCGACGTTCGTCATCGCGGTGGTGGCAACCATCCTGGCGTGCTTCCTGCCGGGGTGGCCGGGCAAGTGGGCACCTGCCAAGCGCCGGGGTGAAACAACCGCTGAGGCTGCTGCGCAGGCCGGGCTGGAAGGTGGGTCCTTCACGCCCGGCATCGCCGAATGAGACGAGCGGAGAACATGAAGAGGGACACGCGCATGTGTCTCTATTCTTCCGCCGTCACCGCTTCCAGAACGGGCGCGCCGGCGAGCCGCCCCGGCAGTGCGTGGGATGCCAGCGCATAGTCAGGGTAAGCCGCCGCGCCGTGTTCATGCAGATCCAGCCCGATGATCTCGCCGGCCTGTGAGACGCGCAAGATGCCGGCGCGCTTGAGGGCGACCATCATGGCCAGCGAGACGGCGAAGGTCGCCAGCACCGTCACTGCTGATCCCAGGAATTGCGCGTTGAATTGGGCGATGCCGCCCCCATAGAGCAGCCCGCGCACGGTGCTGGATACATCTGCCCCTGATGGGGTCGGCGCGCCATAGGTGCCGCTGGCGAAAAGCCCCAGCGCCAGCGTGCCCCAGATGCCTGCCGCCAGATGCACCGGCACCGCGCCGATGGGATCATCGATCCGCAGCCATTCCAGCAGTTCGGTGCCGCCGACAACGACGAAGGCGGCGACGACACCGATGCAGAACGCGCCGACGGAATCGACCCAATAGCACGGGCAGGTGATGGCGACCAGCCCGCCCAAAAAGCCGTTGACGGTGACGCCCAGATCCCAGTGCTTGCCGCGCGACATAGCGTAGGAGATGAAGAGTGCGGTCAGTCCCGCGGAGCACGCCGCCAGAGTGGTGTTGAACGAGACGCGCCCGATCCCTTGCAGATCCAGCGCGGAAAGGGTGCTGCCAGGGTTGAAGCCGTACCAGCCGAACCAGAGGATCAACCCGCCGACTGCGCCGATGACGAGGTCATGGGGGGGTGGCGGCGCGCCGCCGTCGCGTTTGAAGACGCGCCCCAAACGCGGTCCCAGCGCCAGCGCGCCGGCCAGCGAGATGGCTCCGCCGATGCTGTGCACCACCGTCGAGCCGGCGAAATCATGGAAGTTGTGCGCCGCCAGCCAGCCGTCCGGCCCCCACGACCAGTGGCCGATGATGGGATAGATGAAGCCGGTGACGCCGATGCTATAGATGATGTCGCCCGCGAAGCCGCAGCGCCCGATCATCGCGCCGGAGGTGATGGTGGAAGCGGTGTCGGCGAAGGCGAACTGAAACACCCAGAATGCTGTCAGGGGAATGCCGGTTGCAAGATAGGTGGCGGGCAAGCCTTGCAGGAAAAAGCCGTGCAGGCCGATGAAGGGCGTCCCCGGCTCGAACATGAAGGCGAAACCCCACGCCCAGAAAAGGATGCCGCAGATGCAAGTATCCGCGATGCCTTCCACCAGGATGTTGACCGCTTCGCGGGAGCGCGCGAAACCAGCTTCAAGCATGACGAAGCCGACCTGCATGCAAAACACCAGGAACGCGGCTACCAGCGTCCACACGGTGTTGACGGCGCTGATGGTGGCGCTGCCGTCGTCGTGCGCGCCGAGGGCATGGGCGCGGGCGGCGTGCGAGACGAAGGTGGTGATGCACAGTACCACCAGCCCCAGCCCCACGAGCTTGCCGCCCATATACCAGGCGACATTGCGGCGAACGATGGGATTGCCGGCGGCGGCGCGCAGCCGCGCCCCGGCAGAAGAAAGAACGAGAAGCATACCTCAAGCAGATCCTTTCAGCCCATGTGCTCAGAACCCGTCAAAAACGAGTTCACGAATGCCACGCGCCATTGCGCCAGTCGTTCACATCATCGCTGAAAAGCTGCCATGCGCCGTTGCAAGCATTGCGGGGTGATTGCATGACAAGATGCGACGCTTTTGGATGAAACGCCACACATCTCGCCCGTTTATGCCAGTCTATCGCGTTGGGGAAGATCGTGCATTGGGCGATTCGCACAAAGGGTTGACACTCTGCATGGGCTAAAGCCACAGCGGCTTTACGGGATTCGTGTAAAGCGATCTTTTTCAATTGCTTCGGGTTTCGCCTTGAGCAATGGGAAACGGTGGCAGAGGCGCTCAAAACAGCACGCAGCAGCGCCTGGCGAACATGGTGCAACACCGCGTTGTGAAATTTTCCCGTTCACCTATTGCGCCCTCCTTGACAGCATGATAAGATAGGGAGCAGATCGAGGTACCACCTGTTTGCATGCAACGATGGAGCAGCCGTGTGGCTGCGTCCCAGGAGGCCAGGGTGCGATGCGCTATGCCATCTTGAGTGATATTCACGGAAACTATGAAGCGTTGCAGGCGGTCATTGATGACATCGACGGCCTGTGCCTGGAAGACGGCGTAAAATGCGATGCCATCTGGTGTTTGGGCGATGTCGTCGGCTATGGGCCTGATCCCAACGCCTGTGTGCGCACCATTCGCGACATGTGCGAGCTGAGCGTTGCCGGCAACCATGATTTCGGCGCTTCCGGCGAAGTAGATCTCAGCGAATTCAGCGACATGGCCCGCGACTCACTGATCTGGACGCGCGAACAACTGCTGCCCAACGAAATCGCATTTCTCAGCTCGCGCCCCGACCGCACAACGGTTCCCATGCCCGAAGATATCACGCTGGTGCATGGCAGCCCGGTTGTGCCTCTGTGGGAATATCTGCTGACGCCGGAAGCCGCGGCAATGAGCTTCATCTCGTTCCCCACGCGCTATTGTGTGGTGGGGCACACCCATCTGCCGACCATTTACCTGCAAGAGGCGGAACGGTTCCCGCAACCGCGCGTGCCGGTGCTGGCCGCGCATAGCCGGCATATCATGGAATATGGCTCTGATGAGGGCTATGACGAGCCGACCACGGCGCAGATGCAGGTGATCAGCCACATGCCGCCGTGCGTCGCCATGCCGTCCATCCCGCAGGGGTGGTGGCAGCCGATGGAGAACGTCCGCGCCATCATCAATCCCGGCAGCGTCGGCCAGCCACGCGATGGCGACCCTCGCGCCGCTTATGTGATGTATGATACGGAGCGCGGCTTCCTGTTCCGGCGCGTCGGCTATTGGATCGAGCAGACAATGGCAAAGATGCGCGACGAGGGCTTCTCAGAAGCCTTGATCGAACGCCTGGGCCAGGGCTATTAATTCACGTTTGCGGGAATCGGCTTCACGAGTGCATACTCTGGTAGTACTATCTGAGTATGCCGATTCTCGTCGGCATCACCTATCGTTTCTTTGTATGGCTGGCTGTGTTATAAGCATGTGCCGGCAAGGAAGGTTTTTTTGATGAAAGGCCCATACCCTGGCCCGCCGACGGAGCCGATGTATCCTGAGCAAAGCGTTCACGCACATGCCGGCGTCAGCGTGGGGCAAACAGTGGTGACGCCAGCCAAACATTACAGCCCGCTCATTCCCTGGGTTGAGTTCGTTGCCGGCTGCTTTGGCTTTCACGGCATCGGCTATTTGCTGATTGGCAAACCGGTGCGTGGGATCATCTGGTTAGTGATTTCTCTCGTGAAACATGCCGTCGGGGCGGCGCTCTCGGTGGCAACGCTCGGTCTGGCGCTGGGATGCATTGTCCCGCTGAACATCGCCATCGGCTTCTTCCTGGCCATGCATGAGCGGCAGATCATTCATCGTGCCGCGCATCCGACTCTGGCAAAAACCGCATAAGGATGCTTTTCTCGCGCGTTGAGCATGGCATCAATGCCGGCGCGGCCCTGATCGTTCAGGGGAGTTGGTATAGTGGAAGTGGAAGGCGCGGAATTGCTCTGCGCCGTGTGGGGAACGAGAGACGCCGTATGACAGCGCAACTGTTGATCGTCGATGACGATCCTTTTTCTGCGGGGTATATCCGCCAAGCATTGGCGCAGCAGCGAATCGCCGCCGATGTGGTGCCAACCGCGTCACAGGCGCGCGATGCCATGCGCGCGCAATCTGCCGACCTGGTGCTGTTGGATGTCACCCTGCCCGACGCCTCGGGCTTCGAGGTGGGCGCGTGGCTGCGCCGGACCTATGCTGACGTGGGCATTGTCTTCATCTCCGGCCACGCGGGAATCGCAGACCGCCTGCGCGCCTTTGAGGCCGGCGCGGATGATTTTTTGGCGAAGCCGGTGCTGGCGGCGGAACTGGTGGCCCGCGTGCGGGCGGTGCTGCGCCGCCGGGGAGCCGGGCCATCCGCTCCCCCAGCCATGTTCCAGGCGGGCGGCGTCGCTTTAGATGTTCCCCAACGCGCCCTCTCGCTTCCCAATGGCCGCTGTGTTCCGCTTTCCCACGCCGAGGCGCAGATCATGGCGCGCTTGCTGGCGCGACCAGGGCAAGTGGTGCCGCGAGCCGATCTGGCGCGGGCGGTGTGGGGACACGAGCGGGCTTCTCAGCCCGCCGCTTTGCACGCGCTGGATCTGCACCTG
>JAJPKG010000387.1 GCA_021323815.1 Pseudomonadota bacterium | reverse complement strand
GTTGGGCGGCAACAGTTTCAGGGCAGACTCGGCATCCAGGATTTCGGGGCAGTCTACGGCGATCTCTTGCCCCTGGAACCGCAGCGTCGCCCCGCCGGCAGCAAGGATATTCTTCAGCCAGTCGGTGCCGGTGCCATAGGGCATGGGGATGAGGAAACCGCCGGGAATAGGGTCGATGCGCACCGGCGTCTGAAATTCCCGGCCCGATTTGCGCCCGCGATGGACGATGATGCCCAGATTGCCGCGCTTGCCGCTGGCCACAGCAGATAGCATCCGCGGATTGACATAACGGCGCACAAATTCGCGCCGGTTCGCCGGCAGCTTATCGCGATTCGCCCGCGCCACCGCAAAACCTATCCCAACGCCTGCCAGCGCCAAGCTGGAAATCAGTAACGCGCGCCCGGCGCCGTTGCTTTGTCGCCTCGCCATGTTCTCTCTCCCATCGTGAAGAATCTCTGCTCTGATCATGCATCGCGGACGGCCACGAAAGCAACGGATGGTACCAGCGAGCGATCTCAATCTCAGCAACAGGAAGTTCATGCCCGGCGCAGCCAATTCCACATGGATTCCCCACCCTGCGGCGCTTGTCCCATTGCGCGGCGTTCCAGATGGAACATGCCGGCAAAAAGAGCGTCAATCTCATCGGGCGCGCATCCCAGCGGACCGGTGCCATCGGCGCGGGGCAGGTGAGCATAGAGCAAGAACAGCGCGCCCGGCGCGGCATAGCTCGCCATCACCTGCGCGTAAAGTGGCCGGCGCTCAAACGGAATGCCATTCAGGCAACCGATATCCAGCAACAGATCAGCGCGTTCTTCCGGCGCGGGAGGCGCGAGGCGCGTCACATCGGCCTGCGCGAAAGCCACGCTGCCGCCCGCGCGACCGATCTCAGCCTGGACCTCCGCCGCTTTCAGCAATGCCTGGGCAATGGCGGGGGCGGCGAAATCCACGCCCAGCACCTGCCAGCCCGCCAGCGCCAGGGTCAGGCTATTGGTGCCGGTGCCGCAGCCAACATCCAGCGCCCGCCCAGGCGGCAGCGCATTTGGCCCGTGCAGGCACGCCAGCAACTCCGGCGGACTCACCCCGGAATCCCACGGGGTTCGCCCTTCGAGATACATCCGCGTGAAGCGCTGTTGCAGTTCATTCGCGTCGCCATCGCTGGCGGTCATATCATCGTTTCCTCCGGCGTGCGCGGCGAATCCCCGGAGGCCGCAGCCGCCAGAACCGGCACCGCCGCGCGCTCGCCGCGCTGGAAAAACCGCATCGCGCCGTCATTCAGGCGCGATAGGCGAAAGTTGAAGATATCACGCACATAATTCTGATACGTTCGCCAGGGCTGGTGCCTGCCCTGGCGTGGCAAGGTCGCCAGCGCGCGCTGCACATAGCCGGAAGTCAGGTTCACCACCGGCTGCTCTCCTTTTTCACCCGGTGGGCGTTGTGGCAGGCACTCAACGTACCCATGACGGTCCATGTAATTCAGCAGGCGGCAGACATATTGCGCGATCAACTCGCATTTGAGCGTCCAAGATGCGTTGGTATAGCCAAACGACGCAGCCAGGTTCGGCACCCCGCTCACCATCGTCCCCCGGTAACTCAGCGTCTTGGCCAGATCAACCGGCTCGCCATCGACAAACAGGTGCGTTCGCACCATCAGGCGCATATTCAACCCAGTGGCAGTGATGATGATATCCGCCGGCAGTTCCTTGCCCGATCGCAGCCGTAGCCCCGTCTCGGTGAAGGTCTCGATCTGATCCGTCACCACCGACGCCTTACCCGCCTTCATCGCGTTAAACAGGTCCGCATCCGGCACTAGGCACAGGCGCTGATCCCACGGATTATATGATGGGGAAAAGTCGCGTTCCACGTCGAAGCCGGGTCCCAGCTCCTTCTTCGCCATTTTGATGATCTCTTGCTTCACATAGGCCGGACGTCGCCGCGCCAGGTCATAAAAATACATGGTGAAAGCGATATTTTTGCTGCGCACCAGCGCGTGCGCCACGCGCGAAGGCAGCACACGATGCAAAAAATTGGCGATGACATCTTCTGAGGGGCGCGCCACAATATAGGTGGGCGAACGCTGCAACATAGTCACGTGCGCAGCGGTCTCAGCCATCGCCGGCACCAGCGTCACCGCCGTCGCGCCGCTGCCGATCACCACCACCCGCTTGCCCGCATAATCGAGATCTTGGGGCCACTGCTGGGGATGAATGATCTGCCCCTTGAAACGCTCAACGCCGGGAAACGGCGGTGTGTAGCCCTGCTCGTAATCATAATAGCCCGTGCAGGTATAGAGAAAATTGCAGGTCATCGTGACGATCTCGCGTTGCGGCCCGCGTTCGATCTCCACGGTCCACAACGCGTCTTCAGAAGACCAACTCGCTTGCCGCAAGCGGTGGTTGAAGCGGATCTTTTTGTCGATGCCATAGACCTGCGCCGTCTCGCGCACATAGTTCAGAATGGCCGGCCCATCGGCGATGGCTTTTGCTTCTTTCCAGGGACGGAACGAATAGCCCAGGGTATGCATATCCGAGTCGGAGCGCACGCCGGGATAGCGAAACAAATCCCATGTGCCGCCGATGCTATCGCGCGCCTCGATGACGGCATAGCTCTTCTTCGGGCAGCGCGTCTGAATGTAATAGGCCGCGCAGACGCCGGAAAGCCCAGCGCCGACGATCAAGACATCCACATGTTCAACGGCCATGCATCTTGTTCCTTTCGCTTTTCTGCAAAGCTGGTTCAGTGCACGCAACACCCCAGCACCCGCCAGGGGTCATTCTTTAGCTGAATCATAATGCAAAATCGTGTGATTTTCCAGCACCAGCAGGGGAACCCGCCGGTTTATCTATGACGCCTGGGCGACGAAATTGATGGTCAGCGTCACCTTGTTATCCACGATGGCGATGTTGGCGAGATCCGGCGGGGTGATGCCATAATCGGTCATATAGATCGTCGCCGTGCCGGTACCAGAAACCGTGTTGCCGCTCGCTTTCGCCTGCATGGTGAATGTCACCGCATTCGTTTTCCCATGCAATTTCAGATTGCCCACAACCTTAAAGGTGATCGTTTGCCCCGGCGTGTAGCTCGACGGCAACCCCTCGACGTTGGTTGAGATGAACACCGCATCGGGATAATCTGCGGTATCCAGATAATCTTGCACGTGGCTGTCGCGCATGGCGCTGTCGGTATGCAGGCTGGTCAGGTCCACGCTGACGTTGATCTGGGTCGCGGTCGGCGCGCCGGTGAGGCCGAGGTAAAAGCTGCCCTGCACGCCGTTGCTCGTTCCCACTGCCGTGTTGCTGCCCACCCCGCCGAGAATCAGATTCTCATGCACGGAATAACTGGCGCTGGACTGCGACTGATCGATGGTATATTTCGTCAGACCCGTCGTGGGGATGGGCGTGCCGACAACACTGGCGACACCCGCCGCTTTGTGATTCGCATCCGCTCCCCGGTTGGGGAAAAACGCGATCCAGATGCCCACCGCGAGCAAAACAACCGCGCACGCGGCCAGGAAAGCTATCGTTCGACGTTGCATGATGATTGTTCCCTTTCGTGAAGACATGCTACTTGCCCGCGCAATCATACAATTGCTGCTGGCTGTCACCGAAACCGGCATTGCCGGCATGGGCACTGTTGGTTGTGGCAGAGGATGACCACTCGCTCGACGGCACTGCTGTGCACGCCTGTTCCACCCCTTGTACGGCGGAATTCTGGTTGCCGTTTGGCCCGCCGACGTTGATCACGCTGCCACTCTCTTCGCCAGAGGCGGTGTCGATGGTGGCGCGGGTGTTGCCGCCGTTAAGCAGGAAATAGCGCACTTTGCCTTCGCGTATCAACGCCTGAAGCTCGCTGGCGGTCAAGATGGGATCGGTGCCGGTGAACCCGCCAAGCGCCATCACCGCTTTGCCGGTCGCCAGGATGATCGGATCCGCCGCGTTCGATGACGGCGTGGCGACCAGATAGATAGCCGAGCCTTGATTGGC
>JAJPKG010000441.1 GCA_021323815.1 Pseudomonadota bacterium | reverse complement strand
GATCTCCGTTGCAGCGCGCACCCCGCGTTTTTTCATGGCGGATGTCACCGGCATGTTGCAGTGGATGGCAGAGATGGCGACGGAGCATGGTGCCCAGGTGCGGTGCGGCGCGGTGTTTCAGACGGTCAACCATGCCGGCGATCAGATGGAGATCGTCTATCACGACCGCGCGAGGAATGCGCCCCAGCGTGTCGCGGCGAAATTTCTCGTCGGAGCCGATGGCGTGCACTCTCAGGTGGCGAAGTGCATGGGGCTGCCCGCGAACACCGCCATCTTAGCCGGCGCGGAATGGATCGTTGACGGCATTCCCGTAGAGCAAGACACCTTTCATCTGGTGATGGATCACGCCCTGGCACCCGGCTATTGTCTGTGGCTGGCACCGCACGGACCGCACGCGGCGCTGGGGGTGGCGGGCCATCAGCGCCGCTTCAAGCCCCTGGAATCGTTACATGCCGCGCCGTCGCTGTTCGCTCCGTATGTGGATACCAGCCGCATGCAGATTCTCGAACGCAAGGGCGGCAGCATTCCCATCGGCGGCACGCTGCGGCGCATGTACGCGCCCGAAGGCCCCGCCTTGCTTTTGGGCGACGCGGCGGGTCTGTGCGGCGCGGCGACGGGCGGCGGCATCTATCCGGCGCTCATCAGCGGGCGGCTGGCGGCGCACGCCGTGACAAACGCTGTGCTGAACGGCTCGCCCACCGCCATTGCGCGCTATCTGCACGATCTGCCGCGCGCCAACGGGCTGGGACGCTATCTGCGCATCGAGCGTTGGCTGAGGCAAGCGATGGATCGCGTACATTCCAACCGCGACCTCGCCACCTTCTACGGCGTTTTCACCGCTGCTGAGGGCGAAGCGCACCTGCGGCGCATCCTCTTCGAGACGCCGATCAGCAGCATGGACACCGCGCTGCTCCTGCTGATTCGCCGCCTGTTCTGGCGCTCGTCGGTTTATGGCGCGGCGGCGCGGGGACTGTGGCAGCGCTTTATGGAACATCACGCACGCCATTAGGCGCGGTTGATGAAAATTTTCGTGTTCTCCGTGATTCGCTCACTCATGGTCTGATCTCGAAGAAGCGGTTGAAAGGCGAGGCCAGCACGCGACGGAAGCGTGTGAACCCGCCAGCGGTCGCCACTTCGCGCAGCGCGTCATCGGTGGCGACGGTGCCCAGGGCCAGCGAGCCGGTGGCGACGGCATTCGGCGTGCAGCACAGCACCGACGCGGCGGAATAGATGCGCCCGACGGGATTGAAATTGCCTTCCACTGTCTCGCCCGCCGCTGGTTCCACCAGCAACACCGTGCCGTCATCCGCCATGGTGGCGCGGGTGCGACGCAACGCCCCGACGGGATCGCCCATATCGTGCAGACAGTCGAAAAACGCCACCAGATCGTACTGGTGGTCGGGGAAGCCCCTCGCGTCGGCAACCTCGAAGGTCACGCGCTCCGCCACGCCGGCCTTGCGCGCTGCCTCGCGGGCGTGTTCGATGGATGGCGCGTGGGTGTCGAAACCGTAAAACTGCGACTTGGGAAACGCTTTCGCCATGATGATGGTCGAAGCTCCATGCCCGCAGCCGACATCCGCGACCTGTGCCCCCGCCTTCAACTTCGCCTGCACGCCATCCAGTGCCGGAATCCAGGTGTCAACCAGGTTGGCGAGATAGCCGGGGCGGAAAAAGCGTTCCACTCCTACGAACAGATCAGGATCATGCTCGCCCCAGGGCATGCCCGCACCGGTGACGAAATTTTCGCTGATGCGCGGCAGGGCGCGGCACATGGCCATGAATGCCTGATATCCGCCCACCACATACGCCGGGCTGGTTTCATCAGTCAGGGCCACCGCCTGTTCGGGCGGCAAGCGATAGCGCTGCGTCGCGGAATCATATTCCACAATGCCGCTGGCAGCCTGGTTGATCAGCCACTCGCGCACATAGCGTTCGGTGGTCTTAGTGCGGCTGGCCAGTTCTTGCGAGTTCACCGGCTTGCCATCAGCCATCGCTTTATAGAGTCCCAGTTTGTCGCCGATGACCACCAGCGCGGCGCTGGCGGCGCTGCCGAAATCGCCGAGGGCTTTTTCGACGAAGGCCATCAGCTTGCCCTCATCAATGGGTTGCGTCTTCGTCGCGGGGGCGGGCCGTTTCGCCGTCGCCACTTTTGCTCCGCTGTTCTTCGCGGGCCGTTTTGCAGCCATGAACATGCCTCTTTCATCATAGGGCCGGACGCCGACGTCCGACATGGCGCTTGTCTCATGCCAGTCTAATGCATCAACCCTACGAATGATGTTACGGACGGCTAAGAAAATGATGAGAGTTTATGCGAAAAGTCATTTCGGCCCAGGAAAATCTCGGTCCAACAGGGGGGTTCCGAATAAGACCTGAGCGATGACGTCCTGCTGTGGCGTATTGGTGGCGTTGCTTAACCAGCCGGTACCATAAGGTGCAAACCTATCCCCTTGCGCTGGTTGCACGCCGGATGATACACTCTAGTGCATATTATCTCCTCTTGAGGCTGGAAGCGTGCAGCGAGCGCGCTCGCAAGAGGCGCATCGCGGCGCAGATCCGCCGCCTGGGAAGGATTGGGCCGCATGCCCAGCGCCACGCCGGTGCGCGTCGCCATTGACATCGAAACCACAGGATTGCAGGTTGAAAGCGACAGCATCATCGAGATCGGTGCGGTGCGCTTTCAGGGCGCAACCATTCTTGAGACCTTCGAGACGTTCGTTGAGCCGCGCCGCTCGCTGCCCTATCGCATTCAGCGTCTCACGCACATCACGCCGGACATGCTTATCGGCGCGCCGCCCTTCAACGCCATCGCCGGCAGGCTGCGCGCCCTCATCGGCGATTCCCCGCTGGTCGGCCACAGCGTCGGCTTCGACGCCAATTTTCTGCGCAAGCTGCACCTGGCCGAGCGCAACGCCCTGCTGGATACCTTTGAACTGGCTTCGTTGCTGCTGCCGACGCTGCCCAGCTATTCCCTCGACAGCGTGGCGGGCTACCTGGGGCTGAGCGCGCCCAACCATCACCGTGCCCTGGCGGATGCCATCCTGGCGCGGGACGTGCTGCTGGCGTTGGAAGCGCGCATCGCCGCCCTGCCGGATCAAATCTTGATCGATCTCTGCGAGCTGACCTCGCCGCAGATCTTGCCATCCAGCCTGCTGCTGCGCCAGGAACGCAATCGGCGCGGACTCAGCGGCGGCAGCGGCGCCAGTTTTGGTCAGGCGCTCAGCGCCAAACTGCGCATGACCCCCGCCGCGCTGAATTTGAGCATCGCAACAGCGCCGCCTCCAACTTTTATCACCATGAAAAAAGAAGGGTGGGAGCACGAAGACCACGAAACACTGACGCGCCAGGAAGGACACGAAGATCATCAAGAAAATGCTACTGCCTCCTCCGCTTCCCTAGTGGCGCGAGATATTGCGCCCAGCCCGGTGCCTCGTGCCTCTGCCGCCTCAGAGATCTCGCCCCTCGCGGATATCTCCAGCATCCAAGCAACGGTGAGTGAACTGCTCGCCACCGGAAAAATCGGCCTGGTGGAGTTGGCCCCGCCGGGCACGGCCATTGCGGAAGCGGTTGTGCCGGCGCTGGCCTGGATGCACGAAACGGGGAAGCGGCTAATGCTCGTCACGGCCTCGGCGCAAGGAGCGCGCGATCTGGCGCGTTCGCTGCCCGCATTGCTTGTTCAGGCACATATT
>JAJPKG010000348.1 GCA_021323815.1 Pseudomonadota bacterium | reverse complement strand
GTCGCCAGAAAACCACCGGCGATGAGTTCTGCGATGATCGCCAGCAGTGTTGCCAGGAACGTGCCGCTCAAAAATGACATCCACACGCGCCGCCACGTGGAAGGATTCCCCAGCCGTTGCGAGGTGAAGGCGAGGATGGTCAGCGCCGGCAAGATGCCGGAAAGCAACAGCAACAGCGCTTCCAGCGGCGCGGGGGCTTGCGGCAGCCCGGCATCATGCTGCGCAATGCCCGCGCCCAGCACCACCACCGTCAGCCCCAGCGGCACCCACGCGCTGGGTAGCCGCACCTGCGCCGAGGGGCGTTCCATCAGCGCGCGAATGGCGAAATAGAGGCCGAAACCGCCGCCGATGAGCGCCATGCTGCTGAGAAAGATCAAGAGCGACAATGATGCCAGGCTATTATTGAGCGTGCCGATGACGGCCCCCAAACCCAGGATCAAAGCAAACAATCCGCCACCCAAAAGGGTGATGCTGAGCAAGACAATGGAGATAATGCCGATGGTCAGGCGATAGGTGTCGCGCTTCACCGGGGGCGGCATCATAAAATAGCCGGGATACGCCGGCCCAGGATACGCCCCATAAGGATACGGATAGCCGGGCGCGCCCCCTTGCGGATAGATCGGGTAGCCGGCAGGCGGCATCCCACCCTGAGGATAGGCGGGATATCCTGGCGGAGGCGCGCCGTCAGGATGCCCCTGCCCCACCGGTGGTGGAGCGGGATGGTGCGCTGGCGGGATATGCGGCGGCGGCGATGAAGGATGTGACATAATGTGCTCCCGATGCGTAGCTATATCATGAGACGATGACAGGGATGTTCTGCATCCTGCTCAGACTATAGCAAATTAAGCGCCCTCTCTGTAGACGAGGTCATCCACAATAGGATGATTTTCCGCGCGATGTGATCAGTTACCTTGCACTCGCGCCCGTGATAGGCCACAATGATGCAGAGTGGCGTTGCACGCCTGAATTGCGCTTCTTTCACGTGAGGAACACCGGTATGATGGGTCCAGATGATAATTCCCCAACGGTCCCGAATGCACAGGCCGTGCAGCCGAACCAGGGCGGCACCGCGAAGACGCCCGCGAACACGATCGACGCCAGCGGCAAGCCGCCCATCTGGCAGCCGCCACGACCACGCGGCCCAGCGGGTCTGGGCGGGCCGACTCCTGGTGGCTTCGGCCTGGGCTTCGCCATCGCTCTTGCCGTGCTGGCGGTGATGGTGCTGGCGCTGGTCATTGCGCTGAATGTGCCGAGCGGCAACAACGGCACCAAGCTCGGTGAAGTTCCCACCGTGACGCCGACGCCATCCCCGACCCAAAACGCGGCCATCCCAACAGCGACCGCGCTGCCGGCCATCACGCAAAAGCAGGCGATAAGCATCGTCACGCAATTCTACCTCAACATCAGCGCTCAGAACTATCAGAATGCCTATAACTTGCTTAGCAGTGACCTGCAAAACAGCGAGACTATCCAGCAGTTTCAGCAGCAATGGCAGAACGTGCAGCAGGTGACGGTGGATCCCAGCAGCATCCAGGTCACGCCGGGCAGCGACAAATATCACGTGACGGTGACGCTGAACTATACCCAAGTGGAAAACGACAACGGCACCACCAACAGCGTCGCCTATCAGGCACAGGATCAGGTGGGCTATGATCAAAACAATCTGCGCATCCTGAACATCCAGGCCACGCAGTTGCAAACCACGCCCACCCCAGAGCCGACCTTTACCCCGGCACCCCAGCCGACCGAAACGCCGGCACCAACCAGCACCGACACGCCCGCGCCCACCGGGACGGGAACGCCGGCCCCTGCCGGCACCACCACACCCATTCCGGGGAACGCGTGACGCCCCACCCCCTCCCCATCCTTCGGATAGAGAGGGGGAGAGCGCCCAGCCATGTGATCGCGTAGAGCAACACTACAATCTCGCCGGCTGATTCTTCCTCCCCACCAAAGCTGGAGAGGGGCCAGCGCCCGCGCCCGATGCGGAGCTACTCCGTCGCCGCGCGGTTCCCGGTTGGCGTGGCAGTACCGTTGGCATGACCGTTGCTCGCGATGCTGCGTCCATTGCCCAGGCGCGCTTCCAGCACGGCCAAGCGGTCGCGCAGCTTGCGGTTCTCGTCCCGCAAATCTTCCACGTCGCGTCGCACCTTGCGGATCTCACCCTCGCCGGGCTTGCCGCTATGCAACCGATAGGCCGCCAGGCGTAACATGCGCTGCACGCGCGATTCCAACTCACTGTCGATGGCCCGTTCAATTGCCGGCAGCGCCTCCGGGTCGCCCAGTTCGCGCAGGGCCATGGCCGCAAAAGTGCGCGCGCGCACCCACGGATCGCTGAGTGCGCTGATCAGCGCGTCGCGCACCAGCACGTGTTCCGGCCCTTTGGGGTCGATGCGCCCGGTGCCGATGGCGATGCGCAGACCGGATGCCGCCGCGCTGCGAATCAGCATCGGATTCTTGCGGTCGGTCAGCGTGGCTGCCAGCTTGCGCACCGCTTCCGGCGTTGCCAGCTCGCCCAGGCCCGCCAGCGCACCAGTTTCCACCATATGGAACCACGTCGGATGATGCGCCAGGGTGTTCAGCGCCTTGAAGCTGCCTTCCACGCGGGTCTTGCCCAGGCTTTGCGCCGCCTCGGCCAGCACGCGATAGCTCGGTTCCTGGCTGTCCAGCAACGCCACCAGCGCATGCGCCGCCGCGTGGGCCTCCTCGGCGCGCTCCGGCAGGTGGAATTCGCCCAGCGCCGCCGCGATGGCGCGCCGCGCTTTGGGATGCTGCACCGTGCCCAGCGCCCGCACCAGCGCTTCATTGGCCGCCTTCGAGCCGATCTTGCCCAGCGATTTCGCCGCCTCGGCCTGCACTGCCCAGAACGGATCGCCCAGCATCGCACCGATCAACGCCTGCTCGGTTGCGACATCGGCGTGTTTCGCCAGCGCCTCGGCGGCTTCCAGCCGGCCTAGTGGATCGCTATCGTTGGCAAGCTGCCAGCGCAGCATCGTCACCGGGCGATCAAATTTCAGCGTCTTCAGCACCCAGCCATAGGGATCGAAGCGCACCAGCACAGGGCGGCGTTCTAGCGGAAACACGAACGTCTCGCTGGCCTGGCTGACCTGGATGGTGAAGGTCTTGGTCTCGCGCTTGCCTTTGTTTTCGATGGTGAAAGCGATCTCCACCGGCACGGCGAAGAGCGGCGTCAATTCATCCACCTTTTGCGTCTGGCGCACGGTCAGCTTCGCCAGATGGGTATCGTTATCCCATTCATAGCTCACGTCGAATTCGGGATGCCCGCCGCGCCGCACCCATTGATCGAAGAAGCGCCCCAGGCTCTTGCCTGTCGCTTCCTCGAAGGCGCGCTCCAGATCCATCGTGACGACCTCACGGCCTCGGTTGGTCTGGGAATAACGCTGGATGCCGCGCCAGAACGCCGCCTCGCCCACGATGCCGCGCAGCATGTGCAGCACGCACGATCCTTTTTCATACAAATGCCGGTCGAAAAGTTCCTGCGCGTCGCGATAATAGATGTTGTGGACGATGGGGCGGCGATAGGCGCGATCTTCCGCCAGATAGTTGCGCTGGTTTTGGCGCATGCCCAGGCGGAATTCCTCTTCGCCGGCTTCGGGGTCAGCCTGCTTCCAGGTCTCCTCGAAATAGGTCGCAAAGGATTCATTCAGCCAGGCTTGTGCCCAGTCGCGGCAGGTGAGCAGATCGCCGAACCACTGGTGCACCAGTTCGTGCGCAACGGTCGATTTGCGATCCCAGTCGATGAAATCGCGCTCATCCGGCAAAAACAGCCACGAGTGCGAGGTGGCCGAGGTATTTTCCATCGCGCCGGTGAAATCTTCCAGGAAGATCTGGGCATATTTCTCATAGGGATAGCGCACGCCGAAGCGCTCGGAATAATAGGCCATCATCGCGGGTGTGTCACGCAGGGCACGCTTGGCTGCTTCCTCCAGGCCGGGGCGCACGTAATAGAGCACGGGCGTCTCGCCGAAGCTCTCCACGATCTCGCTGAACTCGCCCACCGCCAGCGTGGTGATATACGCCGGGAACGGCACCGCCTCGTAATAATGAAACGTGTGCTCGTTGGTCTCAGGATGGTCCTCGACACGTTCCAGCTTGCCGTTGGAAAGGGCGAAATAGTTGGACGGCACGCGCGCTGCCAGGCGAAACGTGGCGCGGTCATTCGGCGCGTCGTGGCACGGGAACCAGTAATGGGCATATTCCGGCTGCCCCTGGGTGTGCGCCTGCACCGCCATCTGCGGGTCGCCCTGGCTGGGGCCGACGAAATTCAAGCCGATGCGCGGGCTGGTGCGATAGTCGATGGTGATGGTCGCTTCCTGGCCATAGCGCAGGGGGCGATCCAGCGTGATGTGTAGTTCACTGCCGTCGTTATCGAAATCCAACGCGACGGGCTGCGGGCGGCGCTTGCTGGTGAAGGTGACGGAATTGATCTCCATCTCGGCGGCGCGCAAGGTGATGGTGCGCACCTCGTCAAAAAGCGCGGCAACGGTGGTGGCGCAGGTGCCGCGCACCGTTTTGGTGGCGAAATCAACGGTGATATCCAGCGCGACATGGCGCACATCCACCGGGCGGTCTGGCGCGTAATGGGCGGTGTCGCCTGGCAGGGCGAAGTCGCGGTCGGCAACGACGGGCGCGCCCAGCGGCGCGGGAGCATCGGAGCGGAAACAAGGCATGGCGGGAATGGGCCTCCTCAACCACAATCAACATCACGGCGGGGCAGCATGTGTAACGCGCATCGCCCGCGTATGCGATCTATCATACCACCGATGTGCCGGAAATGGGCATGGGAGAATAGTACATCCATCAGCCTCAGACGTTGCTCGTTTTACCATCGTTTCCTGCACATCAAAACATTTGTGCTATAATGAATACACTGGCCTCTCGATTTTCTTACGAAGGAGGATTATCGTGGCGATTGATGCTGTCATCGGCTCTGCTTACGATGCTGTTTATACCTCACCTATCGAGCAAGTGGAACTCATGCGCTTGCGAGTTATGGCAGGCACCGATCCTCAGCGCAAAAAAAAGTTCAGCCAATATTTCACACCGATGCCCATCGCTCGCTTTATGGCATCAATGTTTACGCCGATAGCCCAAGAACACGTAATCATACTTGATCCATCAGCAGGCATCGGTTCCTTGCTCATTGCCGCCGTTGATGCCGTTTGTATGCACCCTCAGCCTCCCATTTCGCTCCATGTTTATGCAGTTGAAATAGATAGCGGCCTTGCGTCTTACTTGCAGCGTAGCATAGACCTCTGTCGCACCATCGCTGAGAGCGTCGGCATCCAATTTGCCAGCACCATCATCCAAGCTGATTTTATCGAGACGGCCCTGCAAAGTCTGGAGCCAACGCTTTTTGCTTCCTCCGCATTGCCGCGTGTTGATTATGCTATCCTTAATCCGCCTTATCGCAAAATAGCCTCAACATCATACGAGCGCAAACTATTGCAGCAGCTTGGCTTAGAGACGAGCAATATCTATACGGGATTTCTCTATGCGACGATGCGCTTGCTCAAAGAGAACGGTCAGATGGTTGCATTGACGCCGCGCAGTTTTTGCAACGGCCCCTATTTTCGTTCATTTCGCAAAGCCTTTTTACGAGAAATTGCATTGCGCCGCTTGCATGTTTTCACGGCTCGTGATGAGGTATTTGACAATGATGAGGTATTGCAAGAACATCTCATCACCGCAGGGATAAAAACATCTGCTCGATTAGAAAGAATACAAATCTCAACCAGTGGAGCCGATCTCGATTCAGTGAGTGTGTTTGATTCGCCTTATAGCATCGTTGTTCATCCTGATGATGCCGAGCAATTCATTCATATCATAACCGGTGATCAAGATAACACTATGAAAACGCTCCTCGCATCGTTACCCGCAACCCTGGAAGAGATGGGCATACAGGTTTCTACCGGGCGTGTCGTAGATTTTCGCGCCAAAGCATATTTACGTAAGGTGCCTGAATATAATACTGTACCACTCGTTTATCCCGAACATTTGCAGCAGAATAACGTGGAGTGGCCGAAGCGCATGTCCAAGAAGTCCAATGCGCTGCTTGCTACGGCTGATACAGAGAAGTTATTCGTGCCGAACGAAGATTATGTGTTAGTCAAGCGTTTTTCTGCAAAAGAGGAACCACGCCGGATCATGGCAACCTGTTACCAGAGCGGAACTCTGCCCGGAAAAGCGCTCGCTTTAGAAAATCATCTCAACTACTATCATTGTAACGGTAAGGGGCTTAACCCAGTATTAGCGAAAGGTCTCACCCTGTTTCTAAACTCCACTTGGGTGGATCAATACTTTCGCCAGTTCAGCGGCCACACTCAGGTGAATGCAACAGACCTGCGCGCGATGCGCTACCCTAGCCGCGAACAGCTTGTCAATCTAGGGGAATATGCGCAAAACGGCACGCCACTTTCGCAAAGAGAAATCGACGATCTTGTCGCAAAGGAGTTGTTTGGCATGACCGACGAAGAGCAAGCACAAGCATTACAACGTCGTACGCGTGTTCAAGAGGCCTTAAGCATTCTCAAATCTCTTGGTTTGCCACGCGCCCAGCAAAACGATCGCTCAGCAATGGTGCTTCTTGCTCTTCTCGATCTTCAGCCATCTATGGCTTGGAGCCAAGCAAGTGCTCCACTTCTTAGAACCGTCGCCATCATGGATTTTATCAAAGCGAATTATGGTGTCGCTTATGCCCCTAACACAAGAGAAACTATCAGGCGGCAATCTTTACATCAGTTTCTAGCAGCAGGCATTGTTGTAGAAAATCCTGACAATCCTGAGCGACCAACGAATAGTCCAGATTATGTTTATCAAATCGAACGATCGACGCTGGAATTGCTCCAAACATTTGGCAGCAATGATTGGCAACAAAACCTGGAAACATATTTGGAATCGATCGAGACATTGAAGGAGCGATATGCTCGAGAGCGCGCAATGAAACAAATCCCTGTTCAAATAGCTCCTGGTAAAACGCTCATGCTTTCGTCGGGCGGGCAGAATATCCTCATTGAGAAAATTATTCACGACTTTGCCCCGCGTTTCACTCCGGGGGCAAAACTCCTCTATGTTGGTGACACAGCAGATAAGTTTGCCTATTTTGATGAGCAGGCATTCCAAGCCTTGGGGGTTCAAATCGAATCACATGGAAAAATGCCGGATGTGGTGATCTATCATGAAAAAAAGCAGCAATTGGTGTTGATAGAAGCGGTCACGTCGCATGGCCCGATTGATGCACAACGCAAGGCAGCTTTACAGAATATATTTCGTGCATCTTTAGTGGAACCAGTATTTGTAACAGCCTTTCTTGGAAGGAAAGAATTAGCGCGCTTTGTGGCAAACATCGCGTGGGAAACCGATGTCTGGATAGCTGAATCCCCTACGCATCTCATCCACTTCAATGGCATGCACTTGACAAAATCACCCGATTAGTGGCAGAGACGGCTCCTATGCTGCGGCTGAGGATTCCACCTCGGTAGAATCCTCAGCCACATGAGAATAGATCTCGCATCCATCTCGCTTAAATGGCTGTACATTCGCTCATCTGCCAGATGATGCCGTTTGGCACCGTGCCGCCGACAACGGTCCAGCTAAACATCGTATTGCCTTTGTACCAGACCGGGCTTGTTACCATGCAGGCTGTCGCAATCGCCACTGGTGGCGAGCCGTGTGTATAGCCAACGCGTGGCAGCTCAGTATTGAAGAATGTGTTCACCGAAGCCGCGTTGCCGGCGCTGCACATGCCCACCACAGTATCATGGCTGCTGGTGGAATTGCTGTAGCCGTCGCCGATGCCATACAGCGTGAGCGGCGGCAGGGGGACGTGCGCTTCATCCCACGTGGACTGATACGTTTTGCCGGAATAGATGCCCAGCGTATCACCCGCGCTGCAATTTGGGGCGGGGGGTGGCACGAACAGTCGCAGCGTGAAGGTCACGTTGCCGCCGCCGGCATCGATCGCGCCTTCCAGGCCGACATAGCGCGGGGCGGCGTCTTTCCCCCAACAATAAGCATCGCCGCATGGAGCCTGATAACTGCCATCAAACGGCAGCGTGGGCGTGTATGCCCAACCGTGCGCGGGCAGTTGCGTTGCGTAGAACGCTCGCACAGCGCTGGCGGTGGTCCCCGGCGCGCAGGCGTTTTGTAGATAGATCGTCCATTGCCCGGTGCCGCTATGATGCAACACCAGCCCGGTAGCAATTGCCCCGGTGGGATAGACGATATCTGTGAAGGACGAACCGCCGCTGGCCGCGCTGCCGCCGGGAACCAGACTGGCGCAAGTCGCTGGCGCGGTGGATGTGCTGGTGGACGAAGACGAGCTGCCGCCGGTAGAGGAAGAAACGCCGCCGGTGGTGCTGGTCACTGTCGTCGTGCTATCCCCCAGGCTGCATGCCATCAAGACGCCGGCCATCGCCAGCAGCGCGAAGATCGCTTTGAGCAGGTGTGGAGATCTCATGATCATACCCTCATTCCTCGGAGTGAAAGACACCGTTCTTGCTCAAAGTGAACGCAGAGGGATGCAAATTGAGGGCATCAAAATGAAGCGATCTCAGAAGAGAGCGAGCAAAGCAAGCCGCATGCGTGCAACGACAGAACGAGCGTTTACCACAGCATGTGGTTCAGCAAATGCCGCAGCGGTTTTGGGCCGGTTGGCTCTTGATAGGTGGGATCGATGAGATCGGAGATAGCTTCTTGCAGGGCGTCCAGACCGGCTTGCACCTCGCGCGGGCGGGGACGCTCCGACTGGCCGAAGTGTAGCGGTTTGCCGAAACGGATGGTGATCTCTTTGCGCAGGTACAGATCGCGGTTGCCCGTCATGCCGACAGGAACGATGGGGACCCCGGCGCGCATGGCGTAGATGATGGCACCGCGCTTGAGCGGCAGACGCAGATGGCCTTCGCGCGTGCCCAGCCCCCCTTCAGGGAAGATGAGGAGCGAGTCGCCGCGCGCGAAAATCCCCTGCACAATGCGATCCAGCCGCCGCAGCGCGTCCAGCGAGCCGCCATCCGGCACATCACTTTCGATGGCAGCAGCCAGATCTGCCAGTTCGGGATGCTCCCCGTTCTGGACGGCTTGCATCACGGCGGTTTCTTCCTTCCAGATGCGGTCCAGCGGGATGACGCCGCCCACCACATGAATGAGCCGGCGCTTCCAGGCTTTGTTATAGAGCGTGCGCGCGTCGCCCAGCACATAATAATACGGCTTGGCGGGCAATTGCGCCAGCAGCAGGAAGGGATCGATGTGGTTCAGGTGGTTGGGCGCGAGCATCACCGGCGTGGTGGGGATATGTTCGGCATGCTCCACGCGCACCTTGAAGAGTGAATTGATCAGCAAGCGCAACAGGCGGCGGCGCGTTTCGCCGCTCAGCCGCCGGTCAGGCCGGCCCTGGGCGATGGCATCACCCTGCGCCAGCGAATATTCGATGCCGGCGCGGGCATGCTGGTCGCGAGCAGCGGCCAATCCCTCACGCGCCCGTTTGATGGTGGCATCATTGACCGGCGGCAAGGGAATGGCGGGTGCGGGAACGCGGGGAAGTGGCTCTTCTTTGAGGGTAGCCATCTGCGGGCCTTCTTCTTTGCGATGGAGCGATGTGCCTCAACGCGCGCCGCGCCATCATCAGCGGTGGTGGTTATGCGAGACGATCAAGTCTTACTTATAGGAGAGTATACTACGCGCTCTTGCCAGTTGCAAAGACGCGCATCGCCCAATCGTTGCGATTTTTGGTCTCCTGATCCAAAATACGCTATAATGCGGATAAGTTTCTCGCCCGGAAGGTTGGCAGATATGGCGACCACCAAACAACGCGATTATTACGGTATTTTGGGCGTTGCGCCAACCGCCAGCCAGGATGAGATTCGCCGTGCTTTCTGGCGGCTGGCCAAACTGTGGCACCCCGATCGCTATCGCACTGCCCCAGACCACCTGCGCGAGCAGGCCGAGCGGCGCATGCGCCTGCTGACCGAAGCGTACAGCGTGCTGGAAGATCCCGAACGTCGCGCTGAATATGACCGCGCCTATAACGGCGAAGTGTGGCAAGCTCGCGCGGCTGATGACGGCGTGGCACCGGGGGCAAAGCCTTTTCCCATGCGCGATGTCGGCATGGGCATCCCCGGCTATGCTCCATCCGTGGGTGGCAGCGGGCCGGCCACCAGCGATCCGAATGGCATCCGCATCTTTTTCGGCATGATCTTCACCCTCATTTTCCTCGCCTTCGCCGGCATCGCCTCGCGCAGCGGGGATATCACCACCGCCGTCATCAGCGGGGGCATTGCCGTCGCGGTGATCATCGTCGCGCTGTTCATCTTTGGCCGCAGCGTCGAACCTGACCAGCCGGCACGGCAAGCGCGCGAGGATGCTGCCCAGACCATGCGCCCGCAGTCGGACTTTGAGGAACTGGTGCAAGAGGCGCTGGATGATCTGCCCGAAGAATTCGCCGAGCAATTGCAAAATATGGCGATCTTCATCGAGCAAGAGCCAAGCATGGACGTGTTGCGCCGCGTCGGCGTCAAGCCGGGATGGACGCTGTTCGGCCTGTATGAAGGCATTCCGCTCACCAAACAGGGCGTCTATAACGCCGGCACGCCGGAGCGCATCACGCTCTATCGGGGGCCGATTGAGCGCCATTGCCTCTTTTCCCCGTCGCGCATCGAACACCAGGTGCGCGCCACGCTGCTGCATGAGATCGCCCATCATTTCGGTCTGGACCACGACGAAATGCCCATCTGGGTGAAATCGTGAGCGGCAGGGAGCCACCGAAATGTGCTATAATGGGATGATGAAAGGGCGTTCCAACAACGCCAATCCCATTTCCAGTCCGCGCATGTAGGAGGATGTTTTATCGCTTATGCCGACCTATGTCTATCGCTGCGAGAATTGCGGTCATCGTTTCGAGGCATGGCAACATATGACCGACGATCCGCTGACCACCTGTCCGCAATGCGAAGGTCCCATTCATCGTGTCCTGTTCCCCGCCGGCATCGTCTTTAAGGGCAGCGGGTTTTATAGCACCGATAATCGCCGCTCGCAGATCGCCACTGAGCCGGCTTCCAGCGCAGGCGACAGCGGTGCCACCGAGGCGAGCAAAAGCGACAGCAAGCCTGCCGAGAGTGGTGGCGCGCCCGCCAGTGATGCCGCGCCGAAAACCGTCGCCGCAGCGGGATAGCACATGCGCGTTGTGGTCCAGCGCGTGAGCGAAGCGCGCGTCACCGTAGATAGTGATATCACCGGGGCCATTGGTCCCGGTTTGTTGCTGTTGGTGGGCATCGGCCAGGATGACGCCGAGGCGACGGTGACGGCGATGGCCGGCAAAATCGCCCGGCTGCGCATCTTTGAAGATGACGTCGGTAAGATGAACCGTTCCGTGCTGGATGTTGGTGGGGAGATCCTCGTCGTCTCGCAATTCACGCTGCTGGGCGAGCTGCGCAAGGGGACGCGCCCCAACTTCGCTGCCGCCGCCAGGCCGGAGATGGCCGCGCCGCTCATCGCGCGCTTCGTCGCCGCCTTGCGCCAGCTTGGCCTGACGGTTGAGGAGGGCCGCTTCGGCGCATATATGCAAGTCACGCTGGTCAACGACGGTCCGGTGACGATTGTGCTGGATGGCTGAGAACTCCGGTAATCCGTCACGATCTCGCCATTTGCAGCCGTCTTTCACAACCACCTGTGTTATCATGGCAACGTGCCACTATGGATGCCCGTCTTCAGAATGTAGGATTAGGAGAATCTCTTGTTTCCCAGGAGGCACGTTCATGACCGCTGCTGCACCGCCCGCCACATCAACTGTCACCTCGCATTGGACGGCCAGAGCTAGCTGGATCGCCGGCTTGCTGGGCATCGTCGCCATTCTTGCCGCAAGCGCCGGTTATGTCGCCTGGCAGAAATACGCTGCCAGCGACTGGAGCCACCTGCTCTATTATGCCAGTGGCGCGGTGGCGCTGCTGGCGCTGCCCTTCGCCGCCGTCTTTGGGCTGGTGGGGCTGCGCCTGGGGAAGCGCCATGCCGAGGCGAAGGTGGGCCTGACGTTGACCGTCTTCCTGTTGCTCAGCGACGCCGCGCTGGCCGTGCTGCTCAACTCCACGCTGGGCCTCGTGAAATAAGCACGCGATACTAGTACTACAGTGACACTTAGCGGCCTCAAGCAGAGGAAGCAATAGCCGGCTCCAGCAACACCTGGCGGATGCGTGCCCATCTGCCATCTTTGCACCAGCGGTAAT
>JAJPKG010000327.1 GCA_021323815.1 Pseudomonadota bacterium | reverse complement strand
CAACAATCCCGCGCTGCAAAAAGGCACGACGGTCCCTATCTATACCTGGGTCAACGTCGCGGGGCTGAAGTATCCCATCAATTTCTACGTGGACTCGCTGACTGCCGTGATGCTGGTCATCGTGACGGGCATTTCGCTGTTGGTGCAGTTCTACTCCCAGGAATACATCGAAGGAGAAGAGCCGCGCGGCTATTCGCGTTTCTTCGCCTGGCTCTCGCTCTTCTCGCTTTCCATGCTGCTGCTGGTGCTTTCCTCGAACTTCCTGCTCATCTATATGGGCTGGGAACTGGTGGGCCTCAGCTCATACCTGCTGATCGGCTTTCTGGCGAAGGATGGTCCCAAGCTGGGGCGGCTGCTGCGCGACACGCTGACACCGCAAGGGTTAGCCTCCATCCCGCCGGACGCGCTGAACCTGGAATCGGGCCGCCCCTCGCCGGGCGCGGCGGCGCTGAAAGCGTTCGTGGTCAACCGCGTGGGCGACTTCGGCTTCTTGATCGGCATCTTGATCCTGTTTACCACGACGGGAACGTTCGTTTTCACCGATATCCCCGCGCGGCTGGGCGGCATCAATCCGGCGCTGCTGACGGTGGCGATGATTTTGGTCTTCTGCGGCGCGGTGGGCAAATCGGCGCAGTTCCCGCTGCACGTGTGGTTGCCTGACGCGATGGAAGGCCCGACGCCGGTCAGCGCGCTCATCCACGCGGCCACGATGGTGGCGGCGGGCGTCTATCTGGTGGCGCGCACCTTCCCGCTCTTTCACCTGGCTGGACCGCAGGCGCTGCAAGTGGTGGCGTATATCGGCGCGTTCACCGCGCTTTTCGCCGCCAGCATCGCGCTGGTGCAGCAGGACGTGAAGCGCATCCTGGCGTATTCCACCGTCTCGCAGCTTGGCTATATGTTCGCCGGCCTGGGCGTGGCGGATACTATCGGCCCCGGCATCTTTCACCTGATGACACACGCTTTCTTCAAGGCGTTGCTGTTCCTCGGCTCCGGCGGCGTGCTGCTGGCGCTGGGCATGAACCAGGATATGCGCAAGATGGGCGGCCTGGCGTCGCGCATCCCACTGGTGGCCTTCCCGTTCTTGATCGCCACGATCTCGATCTCCGGCATCCCACCGTTCGCGGGCTTCTTCAGCAAAGATGAGATCATCGCGCAGGCGTGGGAGCACGGCGATTATCTGATCTATGCCATGACGCTCTTCACTGCCTTCCTGACGGCGTTCTATATGTTCCGCCTGTGGTTCCTCACCTTCGGCGGCAAGGGCGGCGCGTTCGGCGGCTGGTGGGGCGGCGAATATCGCGGCACGCTGCCGGTGAAAAAGCCCGGTTTCCGCATCTGGCTCCCGCTGTGGATTCTTGCCGTGCCATCCGTCATCGCGGGCTTCTGGGGCTGGAAAGATCTGGGTGGCAACTTCAACGCCTTTGTCACCGGCAATCCGGTGGCTGAGGCGTTCAAAGATCCCTTCACGTCGCCGCTGACGGCGCTGGGGGTGGGCGCTTCGGTGTTGGGCATCGCCCTGGCGTGGGGCATGTATGGTGCAGGCGTCGTGCCGCGCACGCTCTTCGTCAGCAATCCACTGGGGCGGGGCATTGCGACGGTGCTGTGGAACAAATATTACCTCGATGAGGTGTACCTGGCATTCACGCGCTATGTGGTGATGGGCCTGTCGAAGCTGGCGTCGTTCGTCATCGATCAGCGTGTCATCGACGGCATCCTCAATGGCACCGGCAGCGGCATCCTTGCCATCGGGCGGGGATTGCGGCGGTCGGAAAGCGGTCGTTTGCAAAATTATGGCGCGGCCATCTTTGGTGGCGCGCTGGTCATCGCCGCCGTGTTCTTCGCGGTGGTCTATTTCGGAAAGTAGAAGGTAGACTGCCGTGTCGTGGTTATTGACGATTCTGGTCTTTCTGCCAACAGTGGGCGCGCTGGCCATCGCGGTCGCGCCCCAGGGTGTGGTGAAATGGGTGGCGGCGGTGTTCACGGGCGTCACCTTCCTGCTCTCGCTGTGGCTCTATATCGGCCCGCTGGTGCACATGGGCTTCATCGGGCCACTGAATAACACGTCCAGCTTCGGCGACGTGATGCATCCGGCGTGGCTCGACAGCGCGCAATGGATTCGCCTCACCGTCGGCTCGGTGCAGTTCAACGTCGATTATCGACTAGGCGCGGACGGGCTGAGCATCTTCATGCTGGTGCTCAACGCGCTGCTCTCGTTCCTGGCGGTCATCGGCTCGTGGCACATCGAAAACCGCACGCGCCTGTATATGGCGCTGCTGCTGGTGCTGGAAACCGGCGTGATGGGCGTCTTCTGCGCCTTTGACTTGTACCTTTTCTGGCTGTTCTGGGAAGTCGAGTTGATCCCGATGTTCCTGCTGATCGCCATCTGGGGCGGCAGGCGGCGGGAATATGCGGCGTGGAAGTTCGTGCTGTATACGATCTTCGGCTCGGCCTTCATGCTGGGCGGCATCTTCCTGCTCTATTTCATGCTGGGCGGCCAGACGGGAACCTATTCAGCGACGTTCGAGTATCTTGCCGCGCATCACGTGGCGGGGAATTTGCTGATCGGCGGTGGTGCCATTGCGGCGCAACTGGCGATCTTCCTGCTGCTCTATCTCGGCTTCGCCATCAAGATCCCGATGGTGCCGTTCCATACGTGGCTGCCCGATGCGCACACCGAAGCGCCGACGGCGGTGAGCGTGCTGCTCGCCGGGATTCTGCTGAAGATGGGCGCGTATGGCTTGATCCGCATCTGCGTGGATTTCGCCCCCGACGGCGCGCACCAGTTCGCCTTGCCGCTGGCGATCCTCGGCGCGATCAACATCCTCTATGGCGCGGGCTGCTCGCTGGTGCAACAGGATATGAAGAAGCTGATCGCGTATTCATCCGTCAGCCACATGGGCTTCGTGATCCTCGGCGTGGCGGCGGCGGTCGGCCCCGGCGCGACGAATATGGCGTTCAAAGAGGCGGCGTTGACCGGCGCGGCGATTCAGATGTTCTCGCACGGGGCCATCACCGGCATGCTGTTCTTCTGCGTCGGCGTGCTGTATGAAAAGGCGCACATCCGCGACATCGACGTGTTTGGCGGCTTGCAAGCGCGCATGCCGCGCCTGACGTGGATCTATACCTTTGCGGCGATGGCATCCCTCGGCCTGCCCGGCCTGAGCGGCTTCGTGGCGGAATATCTGATCTATACCAGCGCGTATGCCATCTATCCCGCCCAGACCATCATCGGCGCGTCGGCGATGATCCTCACCGCCGGTTACCTGCTGTGGATGCTCAAGCGCGCCTTCTATGGCCCGCTGAACCCGCGCTGGTCGAGCATTCAAGATGCATCGCTGCTTGAGATGGCTCCCTTAGTGATCTTGGGGATTGTGGTGCTGGCCGTCGGCGTCTATCCGGGCTTTCTGGTGGACTTGCTCCGCCCCAGCCTGCATCAGATCATCACGAGCATGGGCGGCGTCACCGCCCTGCATCCTTAGAGGAGCGACAGAGCCATGCAAATCACTTCATCGGATCTCTGGCTCCTCTCGCCGGAGATCGCCCTGACCGCCCTGGCACTGGTGGTGGTGGGCCTGGATTTCGTTGTCAAGCGCAAGGCGATTATCAGCATCGTCTCGGTTCTGGGGTTGATCGCTCCCGTCGCCCTGGTGACGCAGATCGCCGTCAGTGCCAACCGCCCGCTGAGCGGCTTTTACGGCATGTTGCGGGTGGATAACTACGCGTTGTTCTTCGATTACCTGTTTCTGCTCATCGGCGCGGGCGTGGTGCTGGTGT
>JAJPKG010000040.1 GCA_021323815.1 Pseudomonadota bacterium | reverse complement strand
TAAGGAGCCAGATGATGAACTTCGAGCAACGCTCAGAACAAATCATCCGCGAGCCGCTAGCCTCCCCGATAGAACTCGATCCTATTCGTCTAGATGCAGCGGAAGCCGAAGCCGCGTCACTGGCGGAAAAAACGACCACTCCCCTGCAAGATTCCTTGCGCCGTTTCCTGCGTGACAAACGCGCGGTGGTGTCGCTGGGGATCTTCCTTGCGTTGCTGCTCGGCGCGTTCGTTTTCCTCCCGATCTATGAACACATCGGCCCGGTGGTGTCGCGCCAGCACGGTTTCACCCATATCGGTCCAGAGCAATATCACGGGCCAACCTATCTGGATGACGCGAACTCTGATTCCGGCCCTACAGCGCTGCATTGGCTGGGCACAGATGACCAGGGGCGCGACCTGCTGGCGCGCGTGCTGGCCGGCGTGCAGGTGTCGATGATCATCTCCAGCTTGGTGGTGGTGGTGCTGGATGTTGGGCTGGGCACCTTGCTGGGTGTGCTGGCTGGCTATTATGGGGGCATCATCGACACGATCTTGGCGCGTTTTACCGACATCGTGTTCGCCTTCCCCGGCCTGCTGTTCGCCGTGCTCATCGCCGGTTTCTTCAGCCAGGCAGTCGATGACAAATTCGGCTTGCCGGGGACGATCTTGCTGGTGGCCATCACGCTGGGCATCGTCATCTGGCCACAGATGGCGCGCTATGTGCGCGGCCAGACGCTGCAACTGAAAGAGCAACAATTCATCGAAGCCTCGCGCACCATCGGCACCTCATCCTGGCAGATTATCACCCGCCACATCATCCCCAACATCCTCAGCCTCATCATCGTCGCCGCCACACTGGATTTCGCCGCGACGGTTGTGAACGAGGGCGTGCTGAGCTTGTTGGGTATCGGCGTGCGCCCGCCCAATGCCGACCTGGGCCTGATGATCAGCGAGTCGCTGCCGCAGATTCCCTATCATCCCTGGGAAGATTTCCTGCCCGCACTGACTCTGGTGGTGATTGTGCTGGCCTTCTCGTTCATCGGCGACGGCCTGCGCGACGCCTTTGATCCGCGCAGCAAAGACTAACCGACCCCCGAAAGGACACCCATTGCATGGCAAACCTCCTTGAGGTGATGAACCTCAAAACAACATTTCACACGCGGGCCGGTGACGTGAAAGCGGTGGACGGTGTCAGCTTCAGCATCGCGCCCGGCGAAACGCTGGGCATCGTGGGCGAAAGCGGTTCCGGCAAAAGCGTGACCGCGCTTTCCATCATGCGCCTGCTGGCCGTGCCGCCCGCCGAGATCGACGGCGATCACATCCTGTTTGAAGGGCGCGATGTCTTGGAGATGAGCGACCGCGAGCTGCGCGAGTTGCGCGGCGGCAAGATAGCGATGATCTTCCAAGACCCCATGACCTCGCTCAACCCGGTGTTTTCCATCGGCTACCAGTTGATGGAATCCATTCAACTGCACCTGACAACCAACCGGCATCAAGCGCGCGAGCGTGCCCTTGAGATGATGCGGCGCGTGGGCATTCCCAGTGCCGAAAAGCGCCTGGGAAATTACCCGCATGAGTTCAGCGGCGGCATGCGCCAGCGCGTGATGATTGCGATGGCCCTTTCGTGCAATCCCTCGCTGCTGATCGCCGACGAGCCGACGACGGCCTTGGATGTCACCATCCAGGCGCAGATTCTGGAACTGATGAAGGGCCTGTCGCGCGAGTTCAACACGGCGGTGCTGCTTATCACGCACGACCTGGGCGTGGTGGCCGGCATGACACAGCGCGTGCTGGTGATGTATGGCGGCAAGATCGTGGAAGCCACCGACACCAAACGCCTCTTCGCCATGCCGGCGCATCCTTACACCCAGGCGTTGCTGCACAGCATCCCTCGCCTGGATGAAGAACCCGGCACCCGGCTGACGCCGATTGTGGGCGCGCCGCCCGACCTGCTGCACCTGCCCCCCGGCTGTTCCTTTGCGCCGCGCTGCCCCAAACGGCAACCCCGCTGCACGCAAGAGGTGCCACCGCTGGAAACCAAACAACCCGGCCAACAAGCCGCGTGCTTCTACCCATATTGAGTTGAGCGAGGGATATCTCCCATGATTGATACTGTGCAGAGCGCATCTCCCGCGCCGCCCCCTGCGCCCACTGATGCGCTGCTGGATGTGCGCGACCTGAAGGTGCATTTCCCGGTTGGCGGCAACATCTTTGGCGCGCGTGGGGCCATCAAGGCCGTTGACGGCGTCAGCTTTTTCATCAAGAAAGGCGAGACGCTGGGTCTGGTGGGCGAGTCGGGCTGTGGCAAATCTACCACAGGCCGCGCCATCTTGCAGCTTATCCCCCCCACCAGCGGCCAGGTGATCTTTCAGGGGCAAGATCTGACCAAACTGAGCGCTGGGGCCATCCGGCGCAAGCGCGCCGACATGCAGATGGTGTTTCAAGATCCGTTCGGCTCGCTGGACCCGCGTTACACCGTGGAACAGGTCATCTCAGAGCCGCTGATCAATTACAAGCGCGGCAACCGCAAAGAGATTCGCGCCCGCGTGCTGGAATTGCTGGACCTGGTGGGCCTGAAATCCAACTTCCTGAACCGCTTCCCGCATGAGTTCAGCGGCGGGCAGCGCCAGCGCATCGGCATCGCCCGCTCGCTGGCGCTCAATCCCTCGCTGGTGATCGCCGACGAACCGGTTTCCGCGCTGGACGTGTCGGTGCAGGCGCAGGTGTTGAATCTGCTGGAAGATCTGCAAGATCGCCTGGGGCTGACCTATCTGTTCATCGCGCACAACCTCTCGGTGGTGCGTCACATCAGCGACCGCGTGGCGGTAATGTATCTGGGGCGCATCGTGGAAGTGGCCGATAACAAGGCGCTGTATACCATGCCGCTGCACCCATATACCGAAGCACTGCTTTCGGCCATCCCCATCCCTGACCCGGTGGCGGAAGAAAAGCGCCAGCGCATCGTGCTCACCGGCGACATCCCCAGCCCGGCCAACCCGCCCAGCGGGTGCCACTTCCATCCACGTTGCCCCCGCGCCCAAAAGCTGGGCAACCCGGAGATCTGCCGCACGGTGTCGCCGCCACTGGAACTGAAAACCGCCGGCCATTATGCGGCCTGCCACTTTGCCGGCCAGTAAACAGGAAAGGGACGAGACGCGAAGATCGCGAAGCAGTTTAAGAACATGTAGCTCCACTTCTTGTCGTCTTCGCGTTCCTTCTTAGGATCTTTGTGTCCTTCGCGTCTCGTCCTCAGTTTGAAGGAGATAGAACCATGCGGCGCGAAGGCATTGTCGCCACCTTTTCCATCGTTGGGCGCGACCCCAAGACGGGGGATCTCGGCGTAGCGGTGCAGTCGAAATTCCTGGGGGTAGGGGCGGTGGTGCCCTGGGCGCGGGCCGGCGTGGGAGCCATTGCCACGCAGTCTTATGCCAACACCAGCTATGGGCCGCGCGGGTTGGCGCTGCTTTCGGACGGTCTGGAACCCCAGGCGGTGCTGGCCGAACTGACGCGCGACGATCCCGACGCGGCGCAGCGCCAGGTGGGCATCGTTGACGCGCAGGGGCGTTCCGCCAGCTTCACCGGCGCGGGCTGCTATGCCTGGGCGGGCGGGCGCACCGGACCGGATTTCGCCTGCCAGGGGAACATTCTGGTGAATGCCGAGACGGTGGGCGACATGGCTGACGCATTCATCGCACATCCCGACCTGCCGCTGTGGGATCGATTATTGACGGCGCTGGCTGCCGCGCAAGCCGCTGGCGGCGACCGGCGTGGGCAGCAGTCCGCCGCGCTGCTGGTGGTGCGCGAAAGCGGCGGCTATGGCGGCTTCAACGACCGCTTCATCGATCTGCGCGTGGACGATCATCCGCACCCCATCGACGAACTCAAGCGCATCCTAGAATTGCATAAGCTCTATCTCTTCAAATCCGACCCGGCGGATCTGCTGCCGCTGACGCCGGATCTCATCCGCGAGATCCAGGGTATTCTCACGCGGGCCGGCGATTACACGGGGCCGGCCACCGGTGAATTTGATGCCGCCACCCTCGCCGCCATGAATGCCTACGTCAGCCGCGAAAACCTGGAAGAACGCTGGCCGCCCGACGCCACCGCCGCTCCCGCGCAGATCGACCGCGTGGTGCTCGATTTCATGCGTGCGCACTGAGTGGGACCGTCCCCGGCAAAACCTCATGCCCCGCTCTTTCCCAGCAACAGGGAAAATGTCATATACTGGGAAGGAAAGTTGGGGCGCGGTTCTTTGTGCCCAGTGGAGCAACGAGTGATGTTTCAGGTCTGCAAGCGATTCAGTTTCGATGCCGCTCACGCCTTGCGGGGATATAACGGCAACTGCGAGCGGCTGCACGGCCACCGCTGGGAAGTGGAAGTATGCCTGGAAGGCGAACAGGTGAACGACCTGGGCATTCTGGTAGATTTCCGCGATCTCAAAGCCGCCGTGCAGGCTGTGACGGCGGACTATGATCATAACGTCCTCAACGACGTGCCGCCCTATGACGAGATCAATCCTTCCACCGAGCATCTGGCGCGGACGATCTTTCTGGCTCTGCGCGACCACTTAGCGCAGCGCGTTCCACCGGCGCGGGTGGCCTATGTGCAGGTGTGGGAATCCCCGACCTCGTGGGCGAAATATTGGGAATAAGGAGCACGAGCATGGCAAGCGGGCCTTTTGCCGCCGCGATCAATTGCATTGACGGGCGCACGCAACACGCCGTCATCGAATGGATGGTGCAGCACGCCGGAGCGAAATACGTCGATCTCATCACCGAACCCGGACCAGAGAAGATGCTGACGCAGGGCATGTTCACCCAGATCGAAGATCTCAAGCGTAAGGTCAAGGTTTCGGTGGAGGCACATCACTCACAGGTGGTCGCCCTGGCCGCGCATCACGACTGCGCCGGCAATCCGGTTTCAGATGACGAGCATAAGGCGCAGGTGCAAAAGGGGGCGCAGGTCATCGCGGGCTGGGGGCTGGGCGTGCGCGTTGTGGGCCTGTGGGTCAACGATCAATGGCAAGTCGAGCGGGTCTGCGACATTCCCCCAACGGCTTAGGGCAATGGGCTTTGCCAGCGGCCTGGAATACGGCTTGCCCGTTCGGTCATGCTGCATATTGCTCTAACGGTGGATGAAGCTGATGACGATGGCAGCCGCCAGAAACGCAAGGCTGCCACCGGCTAAGATGGCCAGATCGCGGCGTACTTTTTTGCGTTTGGCGGCATCGCGGTCGTTTTCAACCTGCTCGATCTGCGTCGCGTAATAGAACGCAGCGGCGAAGACATTGCCGAAAAGAAATGCCAGCGTCCAGTTGTTCTTCGATTCGCTGGGCAGGTTGTCATTGTTCATCATATCCTGAAACATCCAGAGCCAAAAGGTGATCACCGGCAAAATGATCATCAAAGATATGACAATGGATGAAACCGTTGGCGGTTGATGCATGGCGCGGCTCCTGATTTGACCGTCATTCTGGTGGTGAAGATCGGCGGGGCCATATCCCCACCGATCCTACTACTGGTTGTAGTGTAGCATAGGTGGCTCAACGAACTCGGCAAAATCCCCGATTTTCCCCAGCGGAGCCGCGTGGCGACAAACAGCGGCGCGCGGTGTTATAGTGTAGCTAGAACCACAACAACCATCGCTTGTTTGATAAGGAGCCGTTCATCTAATGGCCACGAATATGAGCCGCCGCTATGTCATCATCGGCAACGGCATCGCCGGCACCACCTGCGCGCAAATGTTGCGCAAAAACGATGTGTCATGCGAGATTCATCTCATCACCAACGAGCCATATCCCCTCTATAACCGCGTGTCGCTGCCACGCTTTTTGCAGGGCGTGTTGACCGAAGACAAGGTGATGATCCGCAACCGCGAATGGCATGAGACGCAGCGCATCACCCTGCTGACCGAGACGCTGGTGACGCAGATCGACGCCGAGGAGCGCGTGGTGTATACCGACAAGGGGCATCAGTTGCGCTATGACGCGCTGCTGGTGGCTACCGGCGGCTGGGCGAACCCGTTGCGCGTGCCGGGAGCCGAGGGAACGAAGCATATCTATAACTTCGTCACGCTGGATGATACCAAAGAGATCATCGCCCGCGCGCTGGAATCGAAGACCGCCGTTTCGGTTGGCGGCAGCTTCATCGCCTATGAGATGGCGGAAGGGCTGAACGTGCGCGGCTTGCACGTCACCTGGCTCATTCGTGGGCCGCGCTGGCTGCGCTATAATCTGGATGAAGAGGGCGGGGCACTGGTGGACGGCATCGCGCGCAAGCATCACGTGGATGTCATCTATGGCGAAGAGATCAAGGAAGTCATCCCCTCCAACGGCGTGCCGAGCTATGTCGTCACCACCGGCGGGCGACAGATCCAGGCGGATATGATCGGCGTCGGTCTGGGGCTGACGCTGAACACGAAGGTGTTGGCCGGCACCGGCGTGGAATGCCGCTCCGGCATCATCTGCAACGAATATCTGGAAACGAACGTGCCGGGCATCTACACCGCCGGCGATGTGGCGGAATTTTACGATCCGGTGCTGGGGCGGCACCACACAATGGGCACGTGGGATAACGCGGCGGCGCACGGGCGTGTGGCGGCGCAGAATATGGCCGGTGGGCACGAACCCTATGTGGATGTGCCGACGTATACCAGCCCACTCTTCAACACCACCATCGCGTTCATCGGCTCGCCGGAAGCCAACAATCCCGACCTGACCTCGATCTCGCGCACCACCACCGATGATAAGGGCAACCCAGCTTATCGCAAATTCTTCTTCAAGGACGACCAGCTCGTTGGGGCAATCTTCATCGGCGGCACAAAGGGGCGCAAATCCACCGGCAAGCTGATCAAGGCCAACACGCGCTATCCCACGCAGCAAGAGAAAGAAACGCTCTTCACCGTGGAGTAATTTTGCGGGGGTGACGGCACGCCTCGCCGCGCCCCTCAAGCAATGTTCTGATGTTGCCGATAGTGCAAAGAGAAGATCTCTTGTAAGGGGATTGCCTCTATGCGCATCGGCAGCACTCGCATCGCTCCCACGGTCACGCCGTCTGGCAGCACTGCTCGCTATTCCGTTGAGCAGATCGTGCAGCGTTGCTGGCTGTTGATGTTTTGCGTGACCATTCTTGCCCTGTTTGCCGATTATCCTGTTCTCGGTCCCACCACATTTATCTTCGCGCTGCTGATAAACGGTCTGCTCTTGGGGGCGAGTCTCTTCGGTTTCAAACTGGCAGAAGATCGCTCACCGTTCGCCGCGCCCTGGCATATCATCACGACGACCAGCTTATTGACGCTGATCTATTGGTGGAACCCCAATACGAATCCTGTCTGGGTGCTGTTTCCGCTCAGCGCCGTGATCTCGGTGATCTTCTTTTCATCGAACGTGGCGCGGCTGCACAGCTTGCTGCTGACGCTGGCGCAACTGGTTTGCCGCATTGGCGCGCATGGCATCACCCATCTGCCCACCGACATCGCCATCTCGGCGTTTATTCCGATCTTATCCTATCTCATCGAACGGGCGCGGCGGCGCGAAAGCCAATTGGTGGAAGAGATTGCGGCGCACATGGCGGAAACGGATGCGTTCACCTCCATCAGTTGGTCGCTGACCAGCCTGACGCCCACGCGAGACGATCTTGTCGCCGTGCTGGAACGCGCCTGCCCGCCGGGCGTCTCGCTGGCGCTGCTGCAACTGCAAGCAGAGACGAATACGCTGGTGACGATGGCGGCGGTCGGTGATGAAGCGCCGGCTCTGCGGCGCTGGGGCTATCGCCTGCGTCCCGAAAGCACCAGTATGGTTGCCGTCGCCCTGCGCGAGCGGCGGGCGCTGTCGGCTTCCATCACCGGCAACAACGCGGCACTGATGATGGGCGGCGCGCTGCCCGACACGGCGCAACCGATGCGCTCGGTGGCGGCGCTGCCCATCATGCGCCAGGGAGCGGAGCCGTTCGGTGTGCTGCTGGCGGTCTCGGATCAGGCGGATGCGGTGGGGCAGGCGAACCATCTGGGCATCTTGCCGGCGGTCGCCAATCAGTTCGCCGTCGCGCTGGAAAACGCGCGTCTCTTTGCCGAGGCGCAGGAACGCGCCGACCACGACGCCATGACTGGTCTGTTGCATCACCGCGCCATTCACCAGCGGCTGAGCGAAGAGGTGGCCCGTGCTAATCGCAGCGCCACGCCCTTCGCCGTGTTGATGATCGACCTTGACCGCTTCCGGCTTTATAACGAAACGTATGGGCATCAGGTCGGCGACCGCATCATCATCCGGGCGGCGAATTCGTTGCGGCATAACCTGCGCTCGGCAGATATTTTGGCGCGTTATGGCGGTGATGAATTCCTGGCGATCTTGCCAGACACCGACCCCGCCGAGGCGCGGCTGGTGGCATCGCAACTGGTGAAGGCCATCGCCGATGAGGATTTCCGCCCGCAAGAGAATGCCGAGCGCATGCCGCTCACCCTGTCGGTGGGCATCGCGCTCTATCCCAATGACGGCAGCACCGCGCTGGATCTGCTGGCCAGCGCCGAGAAAGCACTGAACGAGGCGCGGGGCAACGGCGGCAATTGCTGCGAGCTGGCGCAACGCGCCGAGACGGAAGCGAGCAATGGGCGCGCCATCGATCTGCGCAGCTTCGGCATCCTGGAATCGCTGGTGACGGCGGTGGATCACAAGGACCGCTACACCAAAGAGCATTCCGAGGAAGTGGCGACCTACGCGCAGCTGCTGGCCGAGGAATTGGGCCTGGGACCGCGCTGCTGCGCCCTGATTTTCGATGCAGGCTTGCTGCACGACGTGGGCAAAGTCGGCGTGCCGGATGCCATCCTGCGCAAGCCAGGCACGCTCACCGACGCGGAATTTGCCGCTATGAAACAGCATGTCGTGCTCTCAGAGGCGCTGCTGCGTTGCCTGCTGCCGGCGGATACTGATCCCGATGTGCTGGACGCCGTGCGCTATCACCACGAACGCTGGGACGGGCGGGGCTATCCCTATGGCCTGGCCGGCGAGGCTGTGCCGCTGATCGGGCGCATTATGATCGTGGCCGACGCGACCTCAGCCATGCACATGGACCGCCCC